>CAJWIF010000054.1 GCA_913041135.1 uncultured Flavobacteriales bacterium | reverse complement strand
CCTCAGCTCTCAGGCCAAATCGATCTCGACTCTGCAGCTGTATGCTCGGGTTCCAACGTGCTAGTGAATTCCCTCAATCCATCGGCCACATCATGGGATTGGACCACTTCTTCTGGAGGGCTTATCAGCAATGGCACGGGGATGCAAATCACCAATGCTCAAACCGACCAAACAGGATGGTATACATTGAATGGCATGGCCAACAATTGCCCCATGCAATCCGATTCTGTCTGGATTGAAATCACCCCGACACCGGAAATCATCGCGATCTACGCACCTCCTGTTTGCATCGGTACGGATGCTTCTCTTAACGCAGAAGTATCGATCGAAGGATGCACCTTCGAGTGGTTTGATGCCGCTGGGAATCCGATAGGTCAAGGCAATCCGTTGATCATTTCCAATGTCTCATTGGCTGACGAACAGACCTATCAAGTTTTCGCTCAACTCAATGGATGCTCCTCTACCCCTATGTCAGCGACCTTTCAAGTGGAAACGCAAGGAAACATGGACATTGTTGACTTCTTAGGCGAGACCATGAACGACCTGAGTATCTGTGAAGGGCAAGACATGGAGTTGTTTGCTGCAGGGCCTCCAAACGCAGCGTGGCAATGGACCCATCCCTTGGGTTCCACATCGAGCGAGACGTTTGGCATTCAAAATGCTCAAAATGACCAAGAAGGCTGGTACATTTTGGACGGTGAAATAGGCAATTGCCCGATGATCTCAGACTCTGTATTCATTGACGTACTCGCCACTCCTTCCCCACCGCAATTGAGCGGTTTTGACCCCATTTGTGAAGGAGGCAGTGCAACCTGGTCCGCAGCCGTGGAAAACGGTGCCACCGTCGTATGGAATCATTCCTTTTTCGGCACAAATGAAGCGTCCGTTTGGAGCATGGATTCCATTCCGCTCTCCGGAAATGGGACGTTCACAGCCTATGCCGTAATGAACGGATGCATTTCGTCTTCGACAACGATTGAATTGATTGTTGTGGGATTGCCTTCAACCATTGCTGACGACTTCGCCCCCTTGGCTGTAGCGCATTGTCCGGATACAGAAGCCATCCTTTCCCTCCCCAACCTTGATGGAGCTTATCAGGTAGAGTGGAATTTCATCGACGATCAAGGAAACGAATCGTTCGTGAGCTCAGAATTAGGAATTCAAGTGGCTATGGATGGGTTGTATCAGGTAAATTTAACGACGGGCTCTCCTTGCTATTTGAATGCATCGGGCTCTTTTGAAGTAGAAACGGTGATCTGTGAAATGATCATTCCCAACGTCATTACGCCCAATTCAGATGGCAACAACGAACGTTTTCAAATTTCCGATTTATCCTATTTCCCCGGAAGCTCTTGCAGTATTTATAATCGCTGGGGCAACGCCGTGTTTACATCCAATGACTTTGGAAACAGTTCGGGATGGAGACCCACTCAGGATGAAGCATCCGATGGGACCTATTACTATGTCATCGAGATTCTCCGAAACGAGGGCGAGTTATTCATCACAGATCAGTACGGAGTTCACGAAATAACAGATAGCGGTCCAGTCACGTTGACGGGACCACTAACAATTTTGCGATAGCTCCAAGTGATTCGGTTGTTCACTCACTATTAGTCAATCACACATGCATTTTGACTTTAAGCATTTCAAAGGAGACTTGTTCGGAGGACTCACCGCTGGAGTTGTTGCCCTGCCATTGGCTTTAGCTTTCGGAGAGCAATCCGGGCTTGGCGCGTCTGCTGGACTTTTCGGTGCAGCATTCATCGCCTTCTTCGCCGCCTTGTTTGGGGGGACTTCTACGCAAATATCGGGTCCCACGGCTCCTATGACCGTGCTCAGCGCTTCGATTGTTGGCGGTATTTTGGTACACCGCGATGGTGATTTAAGTCAAGCGCTTCCATTGATCTTGCTCGTTTTCTTTCTAGCTGGACTTTTTCAAGTTGCACTGGGTCTGATGAAATGGGGATCTTACATTCGATTCATTCCTCAGACCGTTGTTTCTGGTTTTATGACCGGAATTGGAGTCATTATATTGATCACTCAAATCTTGCCGGCCATCGGTTATGTTCCGGCAGAAGACGTAGAGAATATTAAAAATCACAGAGTTGCTGCCGAACGTATTTTAATATCAGATGCCTTTCTTTCAGCAAGTGAGGCCTGGATTGAAGAGACACCCATCTCTTCAGAAACCTTCGATTTGCATGAGATCACGCGTTTTTCTGAACCCATTATTATACAGGAGGCTCAAGGAATCATTCGACTTGAAAGTCAGGGCGTTTTGGGGGCGATACGATATATCCCCATGGGACTGCGAAACATCCATTGGATCGAACTCTTACTTTGCTTGAGCACCATTGCCATCATCTACGGATTCAAGCGCATCACAACAGCCATTCCAAGTGCTTTGGTGGCTTTGGTAGCGATCACAAGCGCTGCGCTATTTCTTGATCTCGATTGCCGCAGTATCTCACAAATTGAAGCCGGACTGCCCTCCATCCATTGGGGAATGTTCTCTTGGCCACAGGTGTCGAATCTCGGGCCGTATGTAATCACAGCATTGATCTTGGCCCTACTGGGTGCGATCGACTCATTGCTAACGAGCGTTGTGGCTGACAACATGACCCGAACGCAACATGAACCCAATAAAGAACTCATTGGACAAGGAATTGGTAACAGTGTCGCTGCTCTTTTCGGCGGATTGCCAGGAGCTGGAGCCACCATTCGTACAGTCGTGAACATTCAGGCAGGTGGCCGTACGCGTATCAGCGGCATGATAGCAGGCATCCTACTCTTCGCTACAATAGTGCTTTTGGGCCCTATTGCATCCAAAATTCCAGCCGCGGTGCTCGCTGGCATTTTGATTACTGTCGGCATTGGTGTTATGGACTACAAAGGTCTCCGCGGATTGATACGAATGGGTTGGGGTGAACGCATCATCTTACTCGCAGTTCTCATCTTAACCGTCTTTTGGCAATTGGTGTTTGCTGTCGCTGTCGGCCTCGTCATCGCTTCTTTCCAGTTCATGAAATACATGGGAGACTGGTCGACGAGTCAGTTCCGGCTCCACATTGACCCCGCTGAAGGCGTTCAAGATGTGCTCATTAAATCACTTCATGGCCCTTTATTTTTTGGAAATGCCTCTGCCTTAGCAGGACTTCGCGGCCAAATTCCAGCAGAAACAGATAAGGTAGTCATCGACATGACCGATGTCCATTTCGTGGACCAGAGCGGCATAGCTGCTCTGGAAGACACGGTCATGGCCATGGAGAATTCAGGCAAAACCGTACGTTTTGAAGGACTTTCTGGCCAGCCGGAAAAGCGAATTCGTGCATCTTCCAACCTGTTGGACACGTGAATTAGTGCAAGCCCAAACCAAGGGTAATTAGAAATGCATTAATTAGTCTAAACCCCATGCAACGAATTCTTAAGTAAAGGTGTTTATTAAACACTATCCCAACAGTCGCTATCTTCGTTTCACAATGACCCTGCTTATTCAACGCATATGAGTCAGTCAGCGATCAAGCTACTCACTTTCTTTCTGCTATTTGCGGCCCATGCCAGCACGTTACTGTCGCAGACGGATACTGAATTTTGGTTCGTAGCTCCTGAAGTCTGGGCCGGTCATGGAGACAATCCGATCGTGCTTCGATTTGCCACATTTGATGAAGCGGCCAACATCACCATTGAACAGCCTGCGAATCCTACATTCCCCACACAAACCTTGAACATTGCCGCGAATGGCACATCCACGGTCAACCTAACGGCATGGATGGGAATGATTGAGAACAAACCTGTAAACACCACTTTATCGTACGGATTGCACATCGTTTCTGATGCGCCCATCACTGCATACTACGAAGTCAACCACAACGACAACCCCGACATTTTTACGCTGAAGGGCTCTTCTGCCTTGGGAACGGAATTTTATACGCCATTCCAAAATTATTTGAACAACAACTACACGCAGTCCAAGGCAGGTATTGATGTGGTGGCGTCAGAAGACAATACGGAGATCACCGTTGTCCCAAGTGTTGCGCTCACAGGGCACCCCGCTGATGTCGCTTTTACCATTACACTGAACGCCGGAGAAACGTATTCAATGCGGGCGGCCTCCACAGCGGCAGCGGCTCATCCAGGAGGTACATACATCTCAAGTTCGGCTCCAATCGCTGTCACCATGAGTGATGACTCCATTGTGGGATCTCCCTTTGGCGGAACATGTTTCGATTTATTGGGGGACCAGTTGATTCCCGTGAGTGTGGCCGGTGATGAATACATTGCTGTGAAAGGCGTGCAGCTTGGAGGAGCTGATCGGGTTTTCATTTTGGCGACTGAAAACAATACGGAACTTTTCATCAACGGAACCTCCACTTGGACGCTGAACGCCGGGGAAACGTACACCCATGTTTTAGGCGCGCCGGTTGCGTATTACGAAACTTCAGCGCCGGTGATTGTGCTGCACATGACCGGTGTCGGATGTGAAGTCGGAGGAGCCATCCTCCCTCCCTTGCGCTGCACAGGTTCGCGAGACATTGCGTTTGTTCGCTCAACCAACGCCTCCTTCTCCATCAACCTCCTCGTTCAAGCGGGCAGTGAAGGCGATTTTACATTCAATGGGAATCCGGCCTTCATTGGGGCTGGTGACTTCACCGATGTTCCAGGAGCCGATGGTTTGTGGAAGTATGCGCAAATAACAACCACATCATTCGTACCCACATTGTCTGCTTCACGAATCGAGAACTCCACGGGGTATTTCCATATGGGCGTCATCAATGGAACTCCCGCAGGCTATTGCCGCTATGGTTATTTCAGCGATTTTGCCCAATATCAATTCCAAACCTACACGGACGACGACAGCCTCTGTTCCGGTGAAATGGTCACGTTGTTTGCTGACCCCATTGAAAACGCGACGTATACATGGACTGGCCCAAGTGGTTTCAGTAGTAACGAGAACGTGCTGACCATCGGTCCCGTGGATGAAACGTATGATGGAATGTACATCGTGACTGGAAATGTGGGCGACTGCGAAATTACCCCAGACACCCTGATCCTGATTGTGCAACCTGCTTTTACCGCTCCCGACTTAATTTGGGATGCTCCCACTTGCGCGGGGGACGACTTGATCTTAACGTGTCCAACAGCGGGAAATAATTGGCAATGGACCGGACCCAATGGGGAGCTTGTAGAATCTGATAGCATTTTGGTCATCTCAAATGCTCAACCTTCCGATGGCGGCCTATTTACAGTACAAGCGGAAGTGGAAGGTTGTTTATCTCTTGCCGCGGAGCTTTCAGTGGAGATTACTCCAACGGGCAGTGCAAGTCTAGCCGAAACCACTGCAGAAGCATGCCTAGGTAGTGATTGGTCCACGTCACCTGAAGGAAACACTGCGGGACCCCTGTGGTCATGGGAATTTCCCAACGGGACAGTCCTGAACAATGCCAGCCTGGATCTGACCAATCTTGGAGAGCTGGATGCTGGATGGTATGTACTGAGCGCCTCAGATCTGGGGTGCCCCTGGTCTGCTGATTCGATTGAACTCATAGTCGCAATACCTGAAGATCTCGCGTTTGATTTCCCATCGCCCATTTGTAGCACTGACGCCCCCCTTGCACTGGTCATCAATTCGTCTTCGGTGGGACTGTGGTCTGCATCTTGCGGGAACTGCATCGATGAAAACTCCGGCGTGTTCAACCCGAATTTAGCAGGAGATGAAACGCTAGAAATCACCTTTGAATCTCAGGGGATTTGTCAGGAGACCCTTTCTTCCAACCTGGATGTCATCACCACGCCAAGCGCTGCCTTTGACTCCCCGTTAACCGCTTGCCTAGGTCAAGGAGATGTCACAATCACGGCTGAAAATATAGGAGGTATTTGGAGCAGCGACTGTGAAAATTGCTTGAATTCAAATGGGGAGTTCAATACCCCATCGGCCGGTGAAGGAACCTGGAACATCCAGTATGCGTTGAATGGCGAATGCCCGTCCGTCTCTTCAGGAGCGTTTATCGTAATCTCCAATTTGAGCAGTTCTTTTGATCTACCTGCTAGCTTCTGCGTCAATGAGCCTTCGTTGGAGCTTGCTGGAGACCTTGTTGGAGGAAGCTGGAGTTCCGATTGTGGGGGATGTTTGAATTCGAATGGAGTGCTGAGTCCATCCACCGCTGGATTGGGAATACATGAGCTGACCTATACCATTGCAGGAAATTGCGGCTCCTCGACCAGTCTAAACACCATCGTACACCCCTTGCCAACAACCGACTTTACTTCAACGCCTTCTTCCGGTTGCACACCGATGCTGATTGAATTCGAAGGAACAGCGCATCCTGGGGCGAGTTACAGCGCTTTTGGAATTGTCGATAGCAACGGCTTGACAGCTTGGAGCAATCAAGGAGAAAGTGCTATGATGACCGTTGAAAGTCCGGACTGTTATGACTTGATTTATGCCGTAACGGATGTCAATGGCTGCATCAATTCCACACTGCAAAATTCAGCTTTGTGTGTCTACGCGCCTCCTTCTGCCAATTTCACCTATACCCCTGCCCTTCCTGAATCCTACGGGACACTCCTGGAGTTTACAGCTGCAAACGTCAATGCCTCCCTTGATTTCCAGTGGTTCTTGGGCACCGAACCCGTCAGCAGTAACACACAATGGAACATCAACACCAGCGACATCAATGACAACCCCGCATACGTTTGTCTCGAAGTGCAAGACAGCTTGGGCTGTGTGGATTTAGCTTGCGAGTATATTGTCACAACCTCTAGCCTCACCGTATACGCACCCACCGCTTTTACTCCTGATCACGACGGCCACAACGATGTATGGAAACTGGTCACGAGTGCAGACGTGACCTCATTGGATTTGAAAATCTATGATCGGTGGAACAACCTCGTTTTCCAGACGCAAAATCTCGATCACTGGTGGCAAGGAGATGTTCAAGATGGCGATTACTTCGCGCCAGATGGTGTCTACACCTGGACAGCCGTTTTACGAGGCGATCAATATCAAGTGCGCAGTATCAAAGGGCACATCGTGTTGATTCGCTGAAGATACCACCCCAACATTTTCTGGATTGACATGCTCATCTATGTATGGACTTTCCTACCGAGTTGAATTCCGAAAAAAAATTGACCACAACATCGAAATAGCTTGGGAAGACCACACGCCGTTCGATGCCATTTTCTATGCAGTTTGGCCTAAAAAAAATGCCGTTCGAGGGCTCATGAGAAAAGAGCGCAACCGCGCATTATTTATCCTTTGGCGCATCCGCGTGAAAACAGGTACATCAAGTACATCGCTCTGCGCGGGTGGAAATCGAAAGGACGTGTGAAAAGCTCCAACCAACATCAACGTCCATAAGCCGCTCGCTGTATCTTGGCTCCATGATTCGCATTGTATCCCTAGTGGCTGGCATCGTACTTTTATTTTCTGTGGCGTATTGGTGGCAACACGATCCTGTTTCAAGTGACATTCGTAGCAGATCAGAAAAAGCCTTCAAGAAATTACAACCAGCCTTAGCCGACACCTGGAAATGGAGTTATCCTGAAGAAAATTGGGATACTCAGGAAGCAGATAAAGCTTTGGACGCAGTGAAACGCTGGAGTCATCAAATGCCCGACGAGTCCAGCCGTATGGCTGGCGGTCAATGGCGCTTAGAAGGCCCAACCAATATCGGAGGACGGTTTAACTTCATTCGGCAGCACCCCACCGAAATCAACCGGTTTTTTGCTGGAGCGAGTGCTGGAGGATTGTGGACGGATTCCGGTGATGGCGTGTGGAATCCTTTGACCGATGATCTTCCTCACTTGGCAATGGGCGACTTGGCATTTCACCCGGTCAACCCAGATCGTATTTTCCTAGCGACAGGTGACCCTCAGATCAGCAGCTTCCCTCGAATTGGAGGAGGCGTCTACCGTTCATTGGATGGTGGAAATTCTTGGGAAAACATGGGGCTAGACACCCTTGGCATTATTAGCCGTTTGCTCATTCTTCCCGATGCTCCCAGCACAATCTTTGCCGCATGTATGGGAAATCCTGCGATTCCAGGTCCTGCTCGTGGTTTGTTTCGAAGCACAGAAAATGGTCAAAACTGGGAGCAAGTCCTGTTCCCAAATGACTCTGCCGGCGTGACCGACCTGGCCTATGCACCGTCATCGCAAACGCTTCTTGCCAGCGCTTGGCAGCGGACCCGCACCTCTACTCAAAGCATAGTCAACGGATCCCATTGCAAGATTTGGAAATCCGTTGATGCAGGCTCTACGTGGTCTGCACTTCCCAACCCATGGGGCGAAGGTGTAAAAGGACGCATCGGTTTGGCCGAACAGGGCGGGGTGTTTTGGGCACTGGTTGTAGGAACAGACCAACAACTTGACAATATCTACCGTTCTGACGATGGTGGAACAACATGGAATGCCATTATTCCCGAAGGTTCAGCGCCAGAAAATGCATTGGGTGGCTTTGGATGGTATTTCTCGAAAGTTCGGGTTAACCCTTGGAATTCTGATGACATCACCATCCTCGGAGTAGAGTGCTGGAATTCCCTCAATGGAGGATTCACCTGGCAGCGCATGGGGCCTGAGTGGTGGACCTATGAGGTGCATGCAGACAAACATGATTTGCAGTGGATTGGTCCGCAAAGTTTGGTTTTGGCTACGGATGGCGGACTGTATCGCTCCGATGACCACGGTTTGACGTGGGAAGACCTAGAAGACATTCCCGTGACCCAGTTCTATCGCGCAACATGGAACCCGCATAATCCCGGTCAATACACGGCTGGAGCGCAGGACAATGGCACCAGTACAGGATCAGAGGAAGACCTGAATGGGTGGACACGGGATTTGGGCGGGGATGGCTTCACCGCCATCTACCATCCGACTGATGCCAACTTGCGATACGCCGGAACTCAATGGGGAAATTGGCGGTACAGCCTGACAAGTGCCAATGAAGAACCCCAATGGAATAACTTCATGGACGGCATCGATGAAGAAGACCGTGTGTGGTGGGATGCTCCCTTGGCTTATCATCCGGCTAACCCCGATGAGATGTGGACAGGAACCCAACGTGTCTACCGCATGTCCAACGCTCCATTCTCTTTTTGGCAAGCGGTGAGCCCCGATCTAACCTACAATGAAGAACCTGGTCTGCAGTACCGATGTGTTACTGTAGTCGCGGGATCTCCGTTCAATGAAGATCTGATTGCCGCGGGCACTTCAGATGGCCGGGTTTGGTTAACAACGGATCATGGTGACAATTGGAATCCGATGGAAAATGGCCTGCCGGGACAGTTTGTTACCAACCTCGTCTTCGACCCCTTCCATCCTGACTCCATGTTTTGTACGGTCAGTGGCTACCGAAATGCGCTGTATACGCCGCATGTATTCCGCGCTGCGATTGGCGAGGAATGGACCTCTGTACAGGGCGATTTGCCTCCGCACCCAATCAACCATGTCGAAGCTTTGAATGACAGCATTTGGGTGGTGGCTTCGGATGCAGGAGTTCATTGGACCGAAAACCGTGGACAACACTGGGAACCGGTGGGCTCTCTGCCGCTGATCCCCGTATATGATCTGGCCGTCGATACGATTTCTGACCGTCTGGTGGCGGGGACATTTGCTCGAAGTCTGTGGACCTTTCCGTTGGACTCCTTACTTCCAGCAGCAGTCATTGATACCGTACAAAATGCCGTGGAATCCTTTGTCAACTCGAATGACCTCGCCTTTCCCAATCCATTTAGGAACAGCTTGGAGTTGCTTTCTGAATCTCCTGTAGAGCGAGTTACCGTCTATGACGCTGCTGGAAAGGTTCAGGCATCTCTGAATCCGGGTCAAAGCCTGACAATCGCCACATCGTCCTGGCCTGCTGGCACGTACATCGTAAAATGGACACATGCCACTGGCCAAACCAATACGAAGGTCGTAATCAAAGGGGCAAATTAATCAGTGAATCACCAAACGACGGGTCTTCCCATGCTCAGGGATACGGAACATGTAGGTGCCTGAATTCAGGTCATTGGCTTGCAATACAATTGAAGAACCCGTTGCTAGGCCGGACATCGTTATTCTTCCACTGACATCCAACAATTGCCAGGACCATGATTGGGCCATTCCGGGTGCTACAGTCACTGTAATTTCATTCCCCTTCGAAGTCGGATTCGGATAAAGCTGGAACAATTCCATTCCATCCGAAGCGGTCTCCGTCAAATCCGTTGAGTAATCGTACACCTCACAAATGGATGCGTAGTCTTCACAAAGCCACGATGAAACCGCCCCCGAGATGGTGGATAAGGTGGCAACATACGCCTCGGTGTCATAAGCATGTGCCACATGGCCGCCCCCTTCGATGGTGGTAAAGCAATGATTTAAGCCCAGTGTTTCAGCCATCTCATGAATGAGGCTGCTTCCTTCTACATCTGTGATCGGAAGACCACTCAATGTAATCACACCCGCACCGTATGGAACCGTTTCATCATTCGTACCGTGAACTGAGACAAGCGGTTCATCTCCTTCTGACAGATATTCCGCTGTTTTGAGCGCTCCTGCAATGTTGATTACACCCATAATTTCAGAGCTGTATCCCGGATTTCCAGACTCCCCTTCCAATCCCCCAGCCATACCGGGCGTTGATTGATCGATTTGCTCAGGAATCTCTGACTCTTCGTCCACATATGCCATGTGCAAGGCAATGAAAGCTCCCGCTGAAACTCCGCCCATGAGGATGCGATCTGGATCAATGCCATAGGGATTGCCGTCCTCAGCCACTGTTTTTCTGAAATACCGAACCGATGCCTTTCCATCATGGTATCCCCTCCAAACCGATCGGATCATGGCATTGGAAACATCGAAGAAATTGTCAATACCCAAGCGATACGTTATCGAACCAACCACGTAGCCCATGCGTGCCAAATCCTGACACAAAGAAATCACATCGGCGTTGTCATTTTCACCTCCAATAAAAAAACCACCGTGCGCCATGATAATCAATGGACGTGATGTTTCTGTATCTCCCACAGGTTCATAGATATCCACGACAAGCGCTTGACTCAAGCCTGTGGCATTGATCGCGTTACCGTATGGGACATCATAGGTTACCTGAACATCGGAAAAAGCGGTGTTGAATCGGTATCTTTCCCCATCACAATCCAATTGTGAGAAGACGTTTAGCGAAAGGAACAGAGTCAAAAAAGCGCAGATTATTCGAAGCATGCTGATGTTTTTAATTGAAACAAAACGGGGTAATTTAGCAAAAAATGAAACATATTTACATAGGCTTCAGCACTTCATCTCTTTTTTTGTTTTCTTTTTTTTAACTGTGTTTTACGGCTGTTCTTCTTCTGTTGGAAACACCCCACAATCAGTCGAAGTGAAGTGCATGACCGATTTTCACTTCTATTTCAACCCCACTATGAATCAGGATTCGCTTTTGGATTCCGATGGCTGGAGTCGTTACGATGCTGGACGCGTGGTTACGCGAAGTTTTGTAAAGCCCAAATTTCATCAGCCTCCCACAATCACGGTGCACATGACGCTTCGATCGGCTGGAGACCCTTGGGACAAATCTGGCACTGTATTCATGATTCCGCCTGCATCTTCGCTGGATCTGAGAGCCTTTGAAGAAGGGAGGATTCCCTTGGACACTTCCAAGCAGGCTTATCCTGCCATTCTTCCATTTGAAACACCGACCGGCCTCACATACGAACCTGCCATTGAGCTATTGCGATTCATAACCCCCTTTGGTGTTGGTCATTTCAGTGACAACGACCGGTTAGATGGATACCGCCCCGTATATGTTCCCGAATGGGCCGATTCCGTTTCGTGGAACACTGACATTTCACATGTATGGGACTCTATGGGGGATAGTCTTACGCTGGGCGTTTACATCGATACCTGGACGGAGACAGGCTACTCTTTAGACCTTACTCTAGAGTTTGCCCCAAAACCCGCGTTGCAACAACTCCCCCCTGTGACGTCTACTGTTTCTCTATTCAACACCACTAAATTAAGTTCGAAGCAACAGCATTTTGATGGCTTTGCAAACGGAAATCTTCAGGTCGATTTTGTACTACCCGAAGGAGCCGCTGATGTTACACTTCACTACCATGCCACTGGACATGGCGGACACGCAACTGGAGATGAATTTGTTCGCTGTGAGCACCACATTGAACTCGACGGAATCCGCGTATCCAAATTGACTCCCTGGCGTGATGACTGTGCGAGTTTCAGGCGGTTCAACCCATCTTCTGGAGTATGGACGGAACGAACCTATTGGCGTGGAGACAGCATTGATGAACGCATTGCGTCGAGCGATTATTCCCGGTCGGGATGGTGTCCTGGGAGTCAAGTTGATGCGCTGACCTTTCCATTAAAAGAGATTTTACCCGGACCGCATACCCTTGAGATATCCGTTCCTACGGCACAACCTTTTAACGACTCTGAAATGAATTTCTGGAACGTTGCTGGATACCTCAGTTACACGGAAAACCTTCGCGACTAGGGTTGTCCGTTCTTGATTATTTCCGACCTTCGCTGCCACGTGAGATGCCCCTCTACAATAAGGCGTTTTTGAGCGTGCGATCCACGTCTGCTTTAGAAGACTCAACACAGTCTGAATACACTATCCACTTCGAAGATGTCAAGCATTATTTACACCCATACTGACGAAGCGCCCGCTTTGGCAACGTATTCCTTCCTCCCTATTGTTCAGGCTTTTGCTGCCCAAGCGGATGTGGAGATTCAAACGCGCGATATTTCACTTTCAGCCAGAATTCTCGCTGCATTTTCCAGCTTACTCCCTGTGGAACAGCGAGTCAGTGATGCGTTGAGCGAGTTGGGGGCCTTGGCGAAAACGCCAGAAGCCAACATCATTAAACTGCCCAATATCAGTGCTTCAATTCCTCAATTGAAAGCTGCCGTTAGCGAGTTACAAGCCCTTGGCTTTGCGCTTCCAGACTATCCGGAAAGCCCTCAAAATGACGTCGAAAAAGATATCAAGTCGCGCTACGATAGCGTCAAAGGATCCGCTGTAAACCCCGTTTTACGAGAAGGAAATAGTGACCGAAGGGCACCCGCTGCTGTTAAAGCATACGCGCGAAAGCATCCGCACCGCATGGGAGCCTGGTCTTCAGATTCAAAATCTCATGTCGCTCATATGGAACGTGGTGACTTCTATGGGTCTGAAAAGTCACTCACACTCCAAGAAGCGACACACGCTTCGATTCAATTCGTTTCTGACTCTGGGACGACCGTTCTCAAAGCAGGCATTGAACTGCTCGCTGGCGAGATCATTGATGCCGCGATTCTAAACATACAAGAACTCAAGTCCTTTGCTAAAAAGGAAATGGCTGATGCGAAGGATCAGGACATCCTGTTTTCCGTGCATTTGAAGGCCACAATGATGAAGGTCAGTGATCCTATTATTTTTGGAGCCTTTGTAGAAGCTTTTTTTGAGAAGGTATTTGAAGCGCATGGAAGCACGTTTGAGACATTGGGTGTCGATGTGCGCAATGGCCTAGGTGACGTGTATGCCAAAATTGCTGCGTTGCCTGAGGGTGAGCGTGTCGCCATTGAGAAGGCACTCCGGCAAGTGTATGCAGAGCGCCCCGATTTGGCCATGGTCAATTCCGACAAAGGCATCACCAACTTGCATGTTCCTTCTGATGTCATCATTGACGCATCCATGCCGGCCATGATTCGCAACTCCGGGCAAATGTGGGATCACAATGGCCAATCGAAAGACACCAAAGCCGTCATTCCAGACCGTTCATATGCCGGTGTTTACCAAGCAACGATCGATTTCTGCAAAGAGAATGGCGCTTTGGATCCGCGTACCATGGGAAGCGTTTCGAACATCGGATTGATGGCTCAAAAAGCTGAGGAATATGGGTCTCACGACAAGACTTTCCAACTGAAGGAATCCGGAACAGTTCAAGTCTTGGACGCAACAGGCCATGTACTCTTGGAACAAGCAGGAGACGCTGGTGATATTTTCCGAATGTGTCAGGTTAAAGACGCCCCGATTCAGAATTGGGTTAAGCTCGGTGTTGAGCGCGCGCGCGCTACCGGAAACCCCGCTGTCTTCTGGCTGGATGCTAGCCGTGCACACGATGCCGAAATCATCCTCAAAGTGAATACCTACTTACCGCAACACGACACCAATGGACTGACCATTGAGATCATGCCACCTGTAGAGGCCACGCACTATTCATTGCGACGCATCGTCAAAGGGCAAGACACCATTTCCGTTACAGGCAACGTATTGCGAGACTACCTGACTGATCTCTTTCCCATTCTCGAAGTGGGAACCTCAGCGAAGATGTTGTCCATCGTTCCCCTCATGAATGGAGGTGGATTGTTTGAAACGGGTGCCGGCGGTTCT
>CAJWIF010000053.1 GCA_913041135.1 uncultured Flavobacteriales bacterium | reverse complement strand
AAAACGGATATGCCGTGCCTGCCGTCAACGTAATTGGTACCAATTCGGTGAATGCGGTTTTGGAAACAGCTCGGGATTTGAATTCTCCAGTCATCATTCAATTCTCTCATGGAGGCGGTAGCTTCTATGCGGGCAAAAGCTTGAAGATGGATGACCACCAAAACACCGTTTTGGGTTCGATCTCTGGGGCGCTGCATGTGCACACCATGGCGGAGGCTTATGGCGTTCCTGTCATTTTGCACACAGACCATTGCGCGCGCAAGCTCCTTCCTTGGATTGACGGGTTGTTGGATGCGGGACGCGCTCACTTTGCACGAACCGGCCAGCCTTTGTTCAGTTCGCACATGATTGACTTGAGCGAAGAGTCTTTGGAGGACAACATAGGTACGTGCAAGACGTACCTCGAAAAGATGCACGACATGGGCATGTTTTTGGAAATCGAATTGGGCGTTACTGGGGGAGAGGAAGATGGAGTAGACAATACCGATATCGATAGCAGCCGTTTGTACACCCAGCCTGAAGAAGTGGATTACGCCTATGAGCAATTGAAGTCAGTCAGCGATCAATTCACGGTGGCTGCTGCGTTTGGCAATGTGCACGGTGTATACAAGCCGGGCAATGTGGAGCTCACGCCCAAGATTTTGGACAACAGCCAACGGTACATCCAAGAGAAGCATGCGACTGGTGCGAATCCTGTGGATTTCGTGTTCCATGGCGGCAGCGGATCTACTGTGGATGAGATTCGAGAGGCCATTGGTTACGGCGCTATCAAAATGAACATCGACACAGATATGCAATGGGCGTTCTTGTGCGGAGTGCGCGACTATGTTGATGCAGAGCATGCCTACTTAGAGTCTCAGATTGGCAATCCTGATGGAGCGGATCAGCCCAACAAAAAGAAGTATGACCCACGCGTTTGGTTGCGCAGTGGCGAGACAGCATTTGTTGCACGACTCAAAAAGGCGTTTGAAGATTTGAATTGCGTCAACCGCAACGCGTAAACTGATTCCCTCATGCTGAAACCCTTTCACTTGCGATCTTCGCAGGCGCATTCGCGTTTGCTTGAATTGGCCCAAACGGATGGCCAACGCCATTTGGTTGACCTCTTTGCAGAGAACCCAAGCCGCTTCGAATCCATGCATTGTGAAATGCCGGGGTTACTGTATGATTGGTCCAAGCACCGGGTGACAGAGGCCGTCATGGGGGCGCTGTTGGAGATGGCGGAGGAAGCAGGTTGGAAGGTTGGGCGCGATGCCATGTTTCGAGGAGATGCCATCAATCAAACCGAGGGGAGGGCCGTGTTGCACGTGGCCATGCGCGGCGAGTTGGAGGATGGCTTTTCTGTGAATGGCCAACAGGTCATGCCAGGGGTGCTGGCGGTGCGTGATCGCATGTTGATTTTTGCTGATTCGATTCAGGCATCCAACGAGATTACCGATGTGGTAAACATCGGAATTGGGGGGTCTGATCTGGGCCCCTTGATGGTCACCAAAGGATTGCGAAGCCATTCGAGCGGTCCAAAGACACATTTTGTTAGCAATGTGGATGGAGCGCATCTGGAGGCGGTGCTGTCCGGATTGAATCCTGAAAACACCCTGTTCATCGTCGTCAGTAAAACGTTTACCACACAGGAAACGATGGCCAATGCGATGGAGGCCAAGCGTTGGCTCGTGGAGGCGCTTGGAGAAGAGGCTGTAGCCCATCATTTTGCGGCGGTATCGACCAATTTGTCGTCGGCTCAAGCATTCGGAATTCCAGAGGAGCGGATCTTTGGATTTGATGATTGGGTGGGCGGACGTTACAGTCTTTGGGGCCCGGTCGGTTTGTCTGTGGCATGTTCCGTAGGTGCTGAGAATTTCAGAGCCTTGTTGTCGGGTGCACGGTCTATGGACCTGCACTTTCAGCAAGCTGAAGGTCGATCGAACATGCCCCTTGTGGCTGCTCTGATTGGTTTGTGGTATGTGGAATACTTGAAGTTCCCCACGTTTGCCGTGCTCCCCTATGCTCAAGATTTGGATCGATTCCCAGCGTATCTGCAGCAGGCAGACATGGAGTCCAACGGCAAATCCATGGGACGGGATGGGAAGCGGATTGATCATGCTTCAGGCCCCGTTATTTGGGGAGAGGCCGGAACCAATGGTCAGCACGCCTTTTATCAATTGCTCCACCAAGGAACGACCGTTCATCCAGCGGATATCATTGCGTGTATCGAGCCGCATTCTCGATTTGATCAGCACCATCAGAAGCTGTTGGCCAATGCTGTGGCTCAAGCGGAGGCTATGATGATTGGTAAGTCCAAAGTGCAGGTTGAAAAGGAAATGACAGCCAAGGGAGCAACCGCTGAAGAAATTGCGGCCATCGCACCGCACCGTGTTTTCGAAGGGAATCGTCCGACGGGATTCATGCTGATGGACCGTTTAGATCCCCAATCGTTGGGCCAGCTCATCGCTTGGTACGAGCACCGCATCTTCTTGCAAGGATTGTTTTGGAACGTATGTAGCTACGACCAATGGGGAGTGGAATTGGGCAAGCAGTTGGCAGGGCAGGTGCTGTCCGAATGGAGTGGAGGCAGGACGGGAGAACATGATGCTTCGACGATTGCATTGATGCAGCGCATGCGCTGCAAAGAATTAGGTTAAATTGATTCAGATAGTTGCGCGATTGGGCGCTTCATTGTAGATTGACCGAGAACAAAGTCCGGTAACGGACTTCTCATGAACTGTTATGAAAAACTATCTTTTGACTGCCTTGTGGCTCTTGTGCGTTACCCCGTTGTTTGCAACTGTATCGGGCATCGAAGCCGAAGTTCACGCAACCACAGAATTCGGAACAACGTATCGCGTTTACATCACCTTTGATGCCAATGATGATGAATTGGTAGCGATCTATGGAACGATTGACGCTCCGTTGACGATTTCGTCCTCCACATCGTTTTTTCAAGCCGAATTCGGCGGAAATTTTGGAGAGAGTATCAATCCTGCTTTCGTTGCTGTGTTTCCTGAAATCGCTGCGGACAGTTGGCTGACTATTGGAACAGAAGACACGAACGGAAGCGGAGGGATTAGCTCCGTCGGCATGGAGGCATATTGGGACGGTTTCAATAACGGCTCCGGTTTCACTGTCGATACGTTTACCGGGGCGTCGTGGTTTATTATCCCAGGCTCATCAACGGATGCCATTTCGGGTGATGACCAGCGTGTTCTCATTGCTCAACTGACCACGGATGGCATTCTAGACATCGTTGTGAATGTTCAATATGACGATGCCAATGGCACCACCTCAAATTTGGATGGATTGACGTTGGTGTATCCTGAACTGCCAGCGGGTTGCATGGATGAAAGTGCTTGCAATTATGACGCTACGGCAGAGATCAACGACGGTTCATGTGTGAATCCAGGTGACGCCTGTGACGATGGCGACGCTGGCACCATGGACGATGCGTATAGCGATGATTGTGTGTGTGCAGGCGATGTGATTGTTGAGGGCTGCACGGATTCCACGGCTTGTAACTATGACGGCACAGCCAACGTGGAAGACGATTCATGCGCGTATTTGGATGAATGTGGTGTTTGCGGTGGATCGGGCATCGCGGCAGGTACATGCGATTGTGATGGTACGCTCCCGAATACGGGCTATGACTGCAATGACCAATGCCTCAATGATGCCGATAATGACGGCGTCTGTGATGAATTCGAAACAGCGGGTTGTACGGATGTTACAGCTTGTAACTACAGTACTTCGGCAACGGACGATGACGGTTCTTGCGCGAGTTTTGATGAGTGTGGTGTCTGTGGTGGTGATGGCATCGCTGCAGGAACTTGCGATTGCGACGGGAACTTGCCAGAAACAGGATATGACTGCGAAGGAGTCTGCCTCAGTGATACGGATGGCGATGGAGTTTGCGACGACTTGGAAACGCCAGGTTGTACGGATGAGATGGCCTGCAACTACAGCCAGTCGGCTACAGACGAGGACGGCTCGTGTGTTTATCCAGAGGAGCTTTTCAATTGCGATGGCTCATGTGCCAATGACGAAAACAACAACAACATTTGCGATGAATTGGAAGTCTTTGGTTGCATGGCAGAAACTGCCGACAACTACGACTCCGAGGCTTTGACGGACAATGGGAGCTGCGTATGGCTGAATGGCTTGGTCCAGGGCTTGGAATACGAGGTGTTTGCAGAGGATGGTATCGACGGCATGACGACATACCGTGTCTATGCCATGTTTACTTCGGATGACATCGAGGTGACTGCGATGTATGGTACCGAGGCTTCGCCTTGGCAAATCACGCCCTCGACTTCCTTCTATCAGGATGCTGTCGGTGGTCCAACAGCTGCGGGAATCAACCCCTTGTTTTTTGCAGGATTCCCTTCTTTGGAATTTGACTCATGGGTAACGCTCGGCGCAGCCCCAGGTGTGGATGATTCAAGTGGCAGTGTGGGCATGGATGCTTTCTTCCCTTCTTTTGAAGCAGGCGATGCACTGAACGTTAACACCTTCTTAGGAGGGTCGCTCTACTTGATCCCAGGATCGTCGGATCAGGCGGTGCCTGTTGACGGTAAAGTTTTGGTAGCGCAGATTACGACTGATGGCACGACGGACATGTTGGTCAACCTTCAGATTCGTGATGAAGCGGATGAGTCGGTCGAGATTACTGGATTGCCATTGACTTTTCCGATGGCAGAGACGCCCGGTTTGGGATGTACGGATGCATCAGCATCCAATTATGATCCAGCAGCGACGTTGGATGACGGAACGTGTGATTATCCCGAGCCGAGTTATTCGGGCTTGTCGTATGAGTTGATCTCAGAAAACATGCCGGAAGAGGGGATGCGCACTTTCCGGGTGTATGCCAACTTTGACAATCCTCAAGATCAAATGACAGCGGTCTTTGCTCAAGCAGGAAATGCCATTGACATCAGCTCTTCGTCGTCCTTTTACCAGAATGCATTGGGCGGTACGTTTGCGAGTGAAATCAACCCAGCGGCCGTTTTGATTGACCCGGATGTAGCTTACGACAGCTGGATGACCATCGGTGGCGAAGACAATACTGTGAGTATCTCAACGGTAGGTACGGACGACGCGGCACAGGGGTTTGCAGCTGGAGGCAATTTCCAGGTCGACAATGATCTCGGTGCAAGCTGGTTCGTGTTGCCAGATATGGAGCCGGCCGCTTTCCCGGATGAGAATGGTCAAGTCTTGCTTGCTCAATTGACGACAACGGGTGAGGTGACCTTCCTGGTCAGCATCCAATACCGAGCGCAAAATGGAGACAACCCTCAGGCTTTTGACCAGTTATTGGTCTTCCCTGATTTGAACTTCGGATGTACGGATTCAGCGGCATGCAACTACGATGAGGAAGCGGAAGCTGAATCAGGAGAATGCACCTATGCAGACGATTACTTGGATTGTGAGGGAGCATGTTTGAATGATGCGGACAACGATGGTGTGTGCGACGAACTTGAAATCCCGGGCTGTACCAACGACGATGCAGACAACTATGACGCATCGGCAACGGATGATGACGGTTCATGTGAATTCTTGGGTTGTACGGACGAGGCGGCTTGCAATTATGATGCAACGGCCAATACCAACGATGGTTCCTGCGACTTCCCGGTGCAGTATTACGATTGCAATGGAGACTGTATGAGTGATATCGACAACGATGGGATTTGCGATGAGTTGGAAATTCCAGGTTGCACGGATGATGACGCGCCGAATTACAATGCCGATGCCACAGACGATGATGGTAGTTGTGAGTATCCAGGGTGTACCAATCCGAATGCTGAGAATTATGATCCTTCGGCCAATGTTGATGACGGGTCATGTATTGCGGGAGGGTGTTTGTACCCCAATGCATCCAACTATGACGCGGGTGCTTCATTTGAAGATGGAAGCTGTACGTTCTCTGGTTGCACCGATGAAATGGCCAGTAACTACTGTCCTTTGGCTTTGGTTGATGATGAGTCGTGTGTCTTTGATGTAATGGGTTGCACGTATGAAGAAGCGCCAAACTACAATGCGGATGCGACCATGGACGATGGTTCATGCGAAATGCCAAGTGGCGAGTCCGATTGTCCATTTGACACAGATGGCAACGGGATGGTCGGCTCTGCAGACTTGTTGGAATTCTTAGCTGCCTATAGCTATCCTTGCGAATAATCCACACAGATCACTGTGTTATAAAAAGCACTGACCTTCGCTGGTCAGTGCTTTTTTTGTTGAAGCCTTCATCGACAGAAGCCCTGTCACAGTATTATTGTGAAAAATGACATGATGAATTTGAAAGCTTCCCCGTCCAAGTCACTTTCTTTTTGGCAAATCTGGAACATGAGCTTTGGGTTCTTGGGAATCCAATTTGGTTTCGCGCTTCAGGGTGGGAACATGTCAAGGATTTTTCAGACGTTGGGAGCGAGTCCTGATGAATTGCCGGGACTTTGGATTGCGGCGCCATTGACGGGGCTGGTCGTTCAGCCCATCATCGGCTATCTGAGTGATCGCACCTGGAGTCCCAGATGGGGCAGAAGACGTCCATACTTCATGATTGGAGCCGTTCTGAGTTCGTTTGCGCTCTTCTTTATGCCTTATAGCTCTGCGCTTTGGATGGCAGCGGGATTTTTGTGGATCCTCGATGCATCAATCAATATCAGCATGGAGCCGTTCCGTGCGCTTGTGGCGGATAAACTGCCGGAACACCAGCGCTCGTATGGGTTTGTAATGCAAACGCTGATTATCGGTATTGGCACGTGGGTGGCGTCGAACTTGCCTTGGTTTGTTACAAAGCTGGGCGTACGAAATGAGGCTGCTGCCGGTGAGATCCCCGATTCTGTGTTTTATTCATTTGCCATTGGAGCAGCTGTTTTTCTAATCTCCATTGCGGTCACTGTTTTTACCACTTCGGAAGATCCTCCAGAAGATTTGGAAGCTTTCAAGGCGGAAAAAGAATCTTCGGCTGGATTTACGAGAGCTGTACGCGAGATTATCCAGGCCATTCTGACGATGCCTCGGGTGATGGCGCAATTGGGTGTGGTGCAGTTTTTTAGTTGGTTTGCATTTTTCACGATGTGGTCATTTGCGACTCCAGCACTCACTGAGCATGTGTTTCAGGCGTCAGACCCAGCGAGTGCGGCTTACAATGAAGCGGCAAACTCAGTTTCCAGCGCCATGGGGATGTATGGATTGAGCTCGATGGCGTTTGCCTTGGTGCTTGTTTTCTATACAAGAAAGTATCCAATCAATCGACAATGGATTCATGCCTTGGCTATGGTGCTTGGGGGTGTCGGCTTTTTCTCAATGCTGTCCTTGAGTCCTGAGTCAAATGAGGGGTTGAAGTGGAGTTTTGCTCTGATTGGAATCGCTTGGGGCAGTATGCTTTCGATGCCTTATGCGATGTTGTCGAGCTCAATTCCAATGAAGCAAATGGGCATTTACATGGGCATTTTTAACATGTTTATCGTCATCCCGCAAGTCATAGCGGCCTTGGGAGGAATCAATTTTATCAATGATATTGTTTTTGGAGGAGAGGTCATTCATACGATGACCATTGCAGGCATCGCTCTCGTGTTGGCTGGTCTTGCTACCTTGTTTGTGAAGGAGTGAGGTGTCGCTTGCATCATTTGCTTGAGACGGTTAAAAATCAATGTATAAAGTGTTGTTTGTACACCTTATTTACCGTATCTTTAGGGATTGAATTTGGGTTTTCAATGCTTAATAACCCGGTTTAGTGGAATTTTTCGGAAAACAACTACTCATGAAAAACGTTTATTTACTCTTTAGTCTGTTGGCGATTGCAACAGTGTCCTTTGCTCAAACTGCTTCGGTTACGTTCAATTTGAACATGGCCAATGAAGTGGTTGCTGAATCAGGTGTCTATCTCGCAGGAGGTGCAGACTGGGGTGCTCCCGGAGACAATCCGATGACGGACGAAGATGGTGATGGGGTTTACAGCATCACGGTTGAAGTGACGACTCCATACACGGGCAACTATACGTTCACCAACGGTGCTTGTGGAGATTGGTCGTGCAAAGAAAATATCGAAGGACAGGATTGTGCAGATGGACAATGGAGTGATCGATTGCTTTCAGACATATCGGAAAACACAGTGATATCCACCTGTTTTGCTCAGTGCACCACGGACGGTTCTTGTTCTGCCCCACCCCCTGTAGAGACAGCAGACGTGACGTTCAATATTGACATGAACTACCAGGATTTTCCAACAGCAGATTATGATGCTGTAGCAGTCAATGGTAGCTGGAATGGATGGCAAGGTTGGGGTGTTGCTTTGGCGGACGATGATGCCGATGGTATTTGGACGGGCACAATCGCCCTCGAAATAGGATTGACATATGAGTATGTTGTTTCTACAACGGGCGCAGCAGATGGATACTCTGGTTGGGGCTTTGTATACAATGCCGGCGTCGAGTGTGCATTGGCAGGAACGGCTAACTTTTTCTTTACTACAAGTGCAGAAGGGAATGTGTTGAACCTTTGTCCTTCAGGTTGCGGTGAGACTTGTTCCCCTGCTACTGAAGACCCGGTGAACTTGACTTTCAATGTGGACATGAATGAAGCTGGAGCAAATCCTGCTGGGATCTTTGTGGCAGGCGATTTCATCGCTTGGGACTTCACTCAAATGGCTGACGAAGACGGAGACGGTGTGTTTTCTTACACGCATTCGGTTCTTGCGAACAGCACGGTGCAGTTCAAGTACATGAACGGACCAGGGTGGGATTTTGTAGAAAATGTTCCTGCCGCTTGTGGCACTGCTGAATTCTTCAACCGATCGGTTGAAGTCGGTGTGGTTGACGTAGTCGTGGACGCTGTTTGTTACGCTGCTTGCGTTGGGTGCGACACGGAAGTCGTTCAACACGAAGTCACGTTCATGGTGAATATGGCCAACGAAGATGTTGCAGAAACTGGAGTTTACCTCGCAGGAGGTGGGTTCTTTGGCGTACCGGGTGACAACCAAATGATGGACGACGACGGTGATGGCGTATATGCGATTAGCATGATGTTGGATGAAGGATTCTCAGGTCACTACGCGTTCACCAACGGTGCATGTGGAGATTGGTCTTGCAAAGAGAACTTGGCAGGCCAGGAGTGCGGAGATGCAGCGAACTACAATGACCGTTTCTTACCTGCTATCGAAGGACCTACGACGATCAATACGTGCTTTGCTCAGTGTTCTACAGACGGATCTTGCAGTTCTGTCTCTGAAGCGTCCGTTACATTCCAAGTGGACATGTCTACCAGTGGGGTGACAGGTGCGGTGACGGTATTCGGTGCTTCATTGAACGGTTGGAATGCGGGTGCAACCCCAATGACCGACGAAGACGGAGATGGTATTTATGAGTTTACAACTGTATTGGCTTCAGGCGGTCACGAATTCAAATATGTCAACTCAGGTACTGAGGAATCATTAGACCCTGAGCTTACAGCAGAATGCACGTTGACAACAGGCCCTTACACCAACCGTTACATCACCGTTGAAGGCGGCGTTGATATGGTATTGGAAGTGGTTTGTTTCGAGTCTTGCAGTGCATGCGACACCAATGAAGGGGACGTATACGGTTGCATGGACGCAACAGCGAGCAACTACAACGAAGCTGCGAACCTGGACGATGGTTCTTGCTTGTATTCAACAACATTCAATGTGGACATGTCTTGCTCAGGGATTGAGTTTACGACAGTGTATGTGACGGGTCCTTGGTGTGGATGGTGTGGTGCTGAAGATTACAATTTCTTGTCTGATGACGATGGAGATGGCATTCACTCGTTGACCATTGACTTGGCTGGAACGATCGAATACAAGTACATGGTTGATGGATGGGCTCACCAAGAGGATTTGGTGGACGACATGCAAAACGGTGGCGAGTGTGCTCCAGTGACTGATTTCGCAGGTTATGCGAATCGACTGACTGACGCAGGTTCAACGAACAACGATGCGTATGGCACGTGTTTGACTTGTGATGAAGTGAATCCACCTGCGATTGTTGATGTCATGTTTGATATTGATATGAACGGAACGGGCTACCCTAACGCAGACTTCGACAACGTTGTTGTCAACGGTTCTTGGAACGGCTGGGGCGGCTGGGGTGTGACCCTCGCGGATGCTGACGGCGACGGTGTATGGTCTGGAACTTTGGCTCTTGAAGAAGGCGCTGCATTTGAATTTGTCATTGCTGTAACCGGTCCTCTAGATGGATATTCTGGTTGGGGCTCTGTTTTCAATGCGCCTGCCGAGTGCTCGACCAACCCAGAAGCTCCGATCGGAGAGGGTGGTGGAAACTACGGAGCTACTGCGGCTGAAGGTTTGGTTGTTGCATATTGCGCAGGAAGTTGCGTTGCGACATGCCCAATCTTGGGTTGTACGGACCCATTCTTTGCTGAGTTTGATTTGTACGCTACTGAAGACGATGGGTCTTGTATGACAGCTGTAACCTTCGGTTGCATGTATGAGTCAGCTGAGAACTATGACGCTGCAGCGAATACAGACGATGGAAGTTGTGAATTTGCAGAAAATGCGTGTCCTGGTGATTTGGATGGTGACGGTTTGGTTGCTACTCCTGATCTCCTAGCATTCTTATCCGTATTCGGAACGGAATGCGATTGAATAGATTGGATTGATTAGAATAGGAAAGGCCAACTCCTCATGGAGTTGGCCTTTTTTATTTTAAGGGTTTGCATCAAGGGGCGTGAAGCTCCCTTTGTACATCGTAACTTTGTGTCGTGAAACGTTTGGTTGAATCTCGCTTGCCCACTTCCGTGGGGTCCTTTACCATTTTGGCCTTCGGAGAAGAGGGGGATTTGTTTCCCCATGTAGTCTTGATGACGACAATCGAATCCGATGCTCCACCCGTTGTGCGCATCCATAGTGAGTGCATGACCGGCGATTTGTTTGGCAGCGCCCGCTGTGATTGCGGTCAACAATTGAATCAGGCCCTCGATTCCATCGCACAAGAAGGCGGCGCCTTGTTGTACCTCCGTCAGGAAGGTCGTGGCATCGGTTTGGTGGAGAAACTAAAAGCCTACAACTTGCAGGATAAAGGTCGGGATACCATTGAGTCCAATGAAGAATTGGGACATCCAGCGGATGCTAGGGGGTATGATGATGCCGTGGCCATCCTGCAGGATATTGGCTGGAATTCCGTGCAGTTGATGACCAACAATCCGTTGAAGATAGAAGCGCTGATTGCCGGCGGGATCGAGGTGGTTAAACGGTTACCGGTGATCATTCCTCCAGGCAAAGAGAATGCCGGCTACTTGCAAGTCAAGCAATCTTTGATGGGGCATTTGTTGGGTTAAGCACCTGCGCTTACATCGAGATCGCGTGCATGAGTTCCATGCATACAATGGCACCTACCGTCCCTACAGCATAGCCAAGTACAGCTAACAAAACACCGACGGGTGCCAGAGCAGGACTGAATGCTGCGGCTACGATGGGAGCAGAGGCTGCCCCGCCAATATTGGCTTGTGACCCGACGGCCACATAGAAAAACGGTGCTTTGATGATCTTGGCTACGGTCAGCAATGTGATGATGTGCGTGAGCATCCAGAGCAATCCAATGAGGATGACGGACCAGTAGACGTCCCAATTGTGGTAGAGTTCGACCACATCCATCTTCATGCCTATGGTGGCTACGAGCACATAGAGAAAGACACTGCCGGTTTTGCTCGCTCCAGCACCCTCGTAATTTCGCAACTTCGTAAAACTTAGTCCAATGCCAATGGCTGTTGCGGCCACTACCAGCCAAAAGAACCCGCCCTCCAAGCTGCTGAGGTATTGAACGAAGCTATCGGGATTGGCCGTTTTGATGCGCGTAAACCACGCACTGAAACCGGGAGCCAAGCCATCCGCCAACGCATGCGAAACAGCAACCGCTCCGAATGCAATGCCCGCAATGACCATGAGATCCTGAAAAGAAGGCACCCGTGCGATGCCCAATTGGAAGGCTTCCACCTTCTCTTTTAGTTCATCCACTGCTGAGGAGTCGGCCTTGAGCTTGCGGTCTAAAATGGCGCTCATACCTGCTCCGACCAGCAAGAAGGGCATCCACAAATTGGCGACAAACACGTCTACGATCAGCATGGCGCTGAACTGGCTGTCCAAGGTGCCTGAAATTTCCTTGAGTGCCGCTTGGTTGGCTCCACCGCCGATCCAGCTTCCCGCTACCGTCGACAGTCCGCGCCAAAACGCTTCGGGCGAATCACCGCCGAGCACCGAAGGTTCGATGAAGCTGACCGCCCACAGCGCCAATGGTCCTCCGATGACGATGCCGAATGTGGCTGTAAAAAACATAATCAGTGCTTTCGGTCCCAGGTTCCAAATTCCTTTCAAGTCGATGCTCAAGCAGAGCAGGACCAGACTGGCCGGCAACAAGTAACGTGAAGCCACGAAGTACAAGTTGGAGGATTCCCCATCAATCAACCCCAATGAATTGTAAGCAGCTGGAAGGAAATAACACAGCAGCAATGACGGGATGATTTTGAAGAATCCAGCAAATTTTGGAAGCGAGCTGAAGTGAAAAATTAGGGCCAAAGTGGCCAGGAGCAGACCCAGTACAACCGCGTCATTGGTAATCAAAGCATTCATAGGATGCAAACTAAGGAGGACTCGGCAGAAGTCGGTTAGGAGAGGCCAAAAGAAAAGGCCTGCTCCATCCTATCGGATCGAAGCAGGCCTTCATCAGCGGGTTGCTGTCTGTGGATCAGTCCACAGAAATCAACTCCACATCAAAGACGAGTGCTGCAAATGGAGGGATCGGTCCGTTTGGATTTGGGTTCGCTCCGTAAGCCAATTCTTGTGGAATGTAGAACGTTGTTTTTCCTCCTGGCTTCATCAATTGAAGGCCTTCCGTCCATCCCGGGATTACGTTGCCGAGTGGAAAAGAAATCGGCTCTCCTCGCTTGAACGATGAGTCGAATTCAGTTCCGTCGATCAATGTTCCGCGGTAGTGAACGGTCACGGTAGAGGCAGCCGTTGGTGCGTCACCTGATCCTTCTGTTTCGTGCGTGTATTGCAGTCCAGATTCAGTCACTTGGATGCCGTCTTTCTTGGCGTTGGTGGCCAAGAAATCGAGGCATTCTTCGCGGTATCCCGCTGAGGACTCTTCCTTCTTTTTCGTCATGAATTCACCGACCATTTCGTTGGCCTGTTCAGGTGTCATAGTGGCTGAACCATTCATCTGATTTTCAAAACCTGCAGCGAGTTGAGCTGCATCAATTTCAGTAAGACCTTCCTGCATCAGGTTGGTAGAGAACAAGACGCCTAAAGCGTAACTAATGGATTCCATGGAAGTGGAGTTGGATTGTGCCCACACATGCGTTGAGCTAGTTGATAAGAACGAAAATGCGATGCCTGCGCACAAAGCTGCAGGTTTAAAATTGAAAGAAATCATGAGGATTGAGTTGTTTTTTTTCGAGTGAAGATCCAGTCGTTTTCAGTGGATAAACCCGCATTGAATGCGTAGCCCATGCCCGTGAAATTCTTGAGGTCTACGGGGTTTTCAATGCGTTGTTGAATCAGATACCGCGCCATTTGACCTCGCGCTTCTTTGGCGTAGGTCATCAGCGATTTGAATTGACCGTTGACTTCATCCTTGAACAGGGGGGTAATCACGCGGACCGGGCTGTCTTTGCGCAAAATGGCTTTGCTGTATTCGTTGCTGGCGAGGTTGATCAAACACCCGTTGGCGGCACCAACAATGTGATCGGCCAGCCGGTCTTCCCAATAGTGGTAGAGGTTCTTTTTCATCGTTGTGATGGGCCATTTCAGACCCATTTCCAAGCGGTAAGGCTGCATGCGGTCCAAAGGCCGCAAAATACCGTACAGTCCACTGATGATGCGCACATGCCCTTGTGCGAAAGCCAAATCATCTGAGGAGAGTGATGCCGCATCTAACCCACGGTATACCGCACCTTGGAAGGCCATAGCAGCCGGTTTGCCTCCATCCTCATGTCCTGGAGCATCCCACGCATCGGCACGTTCTTTGGTTTGGGCAGCGAGGGCAGGGTTCAATGACATTAACGCCGCTAGGTGCTTTGCCGAGTGTTTGCTTAGCTTATCAGCCAAGTATGTAGCATCGCTAAGGAACTCGGGCTGCGATGTTGGGCTGACATTGCGTGCGTTCGCGAAGTCGATCGTTTTGGCTGGAGAGAGGAGGCAGATCATGGATTGAGCGTACAAAAGTACAAGATGAGGAGAGGGGAATCAATTCGATTATCTTTCAGGTATGAAAAATTTGCAAAAAAGCTTTTCGCGCGCGTTTATTCAAGGGCTTCTAACCGGAGTGTTTATGGCGATAACGACCGTATCAACAGTCGTTTGGTCTCAATGTGAGAGCGGTGAAGTCGATTTGGAATTAACCATTGGAACCGACGGCTGGGGCTACGAGATGTACTGGGAAATGGCACCTGCAGGGTCAGGTTGTGGATCGCTCGAATTCATTGCGAGTGGAGGAAACTCGGAAGACGTTGGCTGTGATGGAGCGGGCAACATGGGTTCTGGCGGAACAGCTTATGGCAACACTACTCAGTATGTAGAAGGACCATTTTGCGTCTTGGATGGAACGGCGTTGGAATTGATCCATGTCGACAGCTATGGAGATGGTGGGACAACTTTCGAGCTCTACATGGATGGAACGCTTTCAGGTGCCTTTGGCGGAACCGGCGCGGGCAATACTTGGTCATTTG
>CAJWIF010000052.1 GCA_913041135.1 uncultured Flavobacteriales bacterium | reverse complement strand
CTCAATCAATGTACCGTCCAGCACCTCAATCAACCCTTCTTCCCACGTTCCAAAAAAGGCGTGGTTGGGGTTGGTAGGATCGATGCTTACCACCATGATATCGTTGATGCCAGCAATATCATTTTCACCCTCGGAAGGAGGAATCCACTTCCATTGTGTTCCGTTCAATCCATACAGACCATACTTATGGTACATGCTCGTCCATGTTTCGTCCACCCCCCCCGAAGCGACCCACATTTGATCATTCCAGGCATCAATGCAACGAACCAAGGCGGCGGGCGGCCCTGAAGGACTCCAATGATCATCCAATTCAGCGCCTGTGATATCGAGCTGAAGCAAGCCCTCTTCTTGATTTGCGATATAGAGGTCTTCGAAGACAAACGATTGCCCAGAGGGTGTCTCTACCTCCCTGTGGTGAAAGACCATGTGGCGAGCACGAAGCGGAACGCCATCCGCAACATAGTCCAACTGAAAGAGCTCAAAATTGGAATTGAACAACTGAATCGACTGGTAATCAGCGATAGCTAGGGTCCAGTCGCTCGGCTCAGAACTTGTTGCGCTCGCAACGATGTCATAAACCTGTGTGCCCTCCCATTGGGGAGCAGGGACCCAAACACCGTTGCTTTTCCACCACAATTCATCCGGTTGTTCCGGGTTGTCTGTCTTTCGATGTACAATGGGTTGGCCTTCAGGATGAAAAATGACGTGGCGGTAATCGCCAGTTTCTAGCGGGATGTCATCCCATCGGGTCCACGCATCCGGAGCACTTAAGAAGGGGTGGTTCTGGCCGGCTTCAAAAATTCCGGCATCCGTCCACACGACAATTTTACCATCGTGAAACTGAAGCCCATGACAGGAACGCAATTCTTGTTGTCCTTCCAGAAACCACGTGTCTCTCACATCGAATTCACGCGGATTAATGAGAACAATACCAAATCCACAGGCCGCATAGATCCGGTCAGAATCAGACCCCCCGGGAACCAACGAGTTGATGGTTTTGTCACCGATGAGATTACTGTCTTTGATGTCGCTCATGGTGAAGATTCTTACGCCTTCGTCTGAGAAGAAGTCAATGACGCCGGAAGCATAGCCCACAACAAGCATCTGACTTTCTACGTCCCAAGCCAATGCGGAGGGGTTGCTTCCGCTCATGCCATTCACCTTGGAAATGGTCTCGATACTCCCATCAGACAGGACGAGAAACAAGGCGTTTTCGGCTCGAACTGCCCAGAACCCGTCGGTTCCAGCGGGTGCAGAGGTTTTTCCGCAATACACGGTTTCCTGCGCATGGCTATAGGGCAAGTGGTCACTCCATGTTCCGACATCCCGGTAGATGGCATCCGAGGTTTCGAGTGGAGATTGAGCCGAGAGCGCTGTTCCAAGAAAAGCGAGGGAAGCCCAAACAAAAACACGAAGAATGGAGGTGAGGTGATAGCTCATAAGAGGGTTCAGCGGGCAAGGTGTGTTTTGCATACGTATCAAAGGTCGGAATATTGTGTTGCTCACCGATGGTCTTTCCAACGAAAAGCATCGACTCCCGAGCTTTCCAATTGATCCAAGGCATCCCCGTCATTCAAAGAATAGATCCACCCCTTGGGGCCGTACTCCCATCCTACGATTCCCCAAACGATCAAGAGACATAGCAAGTCCTCGGCGGCATCGAAATCGAGGCGTCCCATTCTTGCAACGTGACGAAATGATAAGGCCCGGCCAGAACGCCAAGCGCTGAACAATTTTCCAATGTGCTGGTCGTATCGAAACTCCGATCGGTCCAACCGCATTTCATATTGCCACACTTTAACGAGTACTGGACTCGCCCGGTGGATTCGGTCTTCACGGCGCAAATATGCTTGGAGTTGGTCCTTCTCGTCTTTACAAAAATGCGGGCGCGATGCGGAGCGGGGGATTTGCACTTCCAAAATGGTTTTCATTTCGGCTTTCCAAATTTGCACGTCAAAGAGAATGGGAGGCTTGCACTGCATTTCAGCCGCGGCCTGAATCATATGAAACTCCTCATCAGCTCTGACTCCTGCAATGCTGCCATTGTCTTTCACACCAATCAAGAGTCGCCCTCCATCGGTATTGGCAAATGCACAAAGTGTGCGCGCAATTTTGCCCGCGTCTTCTACGCGCATTTTAAAATCTTGCTTTTGGTGTTCGCCTTCAGCAATCATTTGGATGACATAGGACATGTTCGAGGTAACGATAAAATTCGTGTGAGCTGTGAACCAACGAAGTTAATGGTCATATTGACAAAGCAAGTTTTAGGATATCCACTCGAAAACGCTATCTTTGCAGGGATTATCGAAGAATAGGAATTGAAGAGGGGTCTCAACCCCTCTTTTTTTGTCTTCTTCTCATCATCATTTTTGACCAAACGCAGTGATTCAAGCATCGACAATTCGGCAGTTGGCTGAGGCCTTCCTAGAAGGAACCTCTGGTTTCATCGTCGACATCCGTGTGGGTGAAAGCAATGCGATTTCTATTTTGTTGGATGACGACGGTGCGACGAGCATTACCCAATGCATGGCGTTGAGCCGTTATCTAGAAGATGAATTGGACCGTGAGTCTGAGGATTTTGGATTGGATGTGAGTTCACCCGGTTTAGACCAACCCTTGCAATTGCTTCGGCAGTACGAAAAAAACATAGGGAGAGGGGTACAGCTCAAGATTCGCGATGCAGGGAAGGTTGAGGGAGAGTTAGTGGCTGCTGCGAAAGATTCGATTACGATCAAGACGAAGGAGAAGCAGCGCATCGAAGGGCGCAAGGCCAAAGAATGGGTCGAAGAAGAAAAAACATATGCATTGACTGAATTGGACTGGACGAAAGTTCAAATCTCATTCAAGCAAAACTGATATTTTGATTTTGTCATTAACCGCAAACAGCACAACACTGAACGCATGACGCAACTCAATCTGGTGGATTCTTTTAAGGAATTCAAAGAATTCAAAAACATCGATCACGAGGTGATGATGGGGATTCTAGAGGATGTATTCCGCGCAATGATTTTAAAGAAGTATGGAGACGATTCCAACTTTGACATCATCATCAACCCGGACAAGGGGGATTTGGAAATTTGGCGTAACCGTGACATCGTTGCAGACGATGCGGTTGAAGATGAAAACCAACAGGTCTCCATTTCGGAAGCGTTGCGCATCGAGGATGACTTTGAGGTGGGTGAAGAACTTTCTGAGGAAATCAAGTTGGAATCGTTTGGACGACGAAATGTCCTGTCGTTGCGTCAAAACTTGGCCGGTCGTATTATGGAATTGGAGAAGGACTCCATTTATCAGAAGTACAAGGAGCGGGTTGGAGAGATTATCTCTGCAGAGGTATATCAAATCTGGAAGCGCGAAATTTTGTTGGTGGATGATGAGGACAACGAGGTTGTCATGCCACGCGAGAACCAGATTCCAGGAGACTTTTTCAAGAAGGGCGATACTGTGCGAGCGGTAGTTTCAGCTGTTGAAATGAAAAACAACAATCCTCGGATCGTTTTGTCACGGACTGCCCCAGAATTTTTGGAGCGTTTGTTTGAGCAGGAGGTTCCGGAGATTTTTGACGGGCTGATTACAATTAAGCGTGTTGTTCGATCTCCAGGTGAGCGGGCGAAGGTTGCTGTTGAGTCTTATGACGAGCGCGTAGATCCAGTCGGCGCTTGCGTCGGGATGAAGGGGTCGCGTATCCACAGCATTGTCCGTGAGTTGAAGAACGAAAACATCGACGTCATTAATTTCACGGAGAATGAGCAGCTGCTCGTTACGCGTTCTTTGAGTCCAGCGAAGATTTCTTCAATGGAATTGAACACGGAGACCCGCGAAGCGAAGGTGTATCTCAAGCCCGATCAAGTGAGTTTGGCCATTGGAAAAGGCGGCAACAACATCAAGTTGGCAGGGTTGCTTACCAATTATGAAATCGACGTATACCGAGAGGATGAAGATGCGGTCGATGATGTTGAATTGACTGAATTCTCTGATGAAATCGATGCGTGGATTCTAGAGGAGTTTGTCAAAATTGGTCTCGAAACAGCACGGTCTGTTTTGAATTTAGATGAAGACTTCTTGGTCAATCGCACGGACCTCGAGTTGGAAACCATCAGGGAGGTATTGAAAATCCTCAAGGATGAATTGTCCTGAGACCACTATTGACTCTTACCTTTCGCATATCATTCCCATATTTTAGTCTTTAAAATCGCTAATGGCCGACGCTAACAAACCCGTACGACTCAACTTAATAGCTCGAGAATTCAATCTTGGGGTACAGACCATTGCTGATTTTTTGGCAAGCAAGGGCATTGAAGTGGATGCGAAGCCCAATACCAAAATAGACGCGTCAGCGTATGCACTCGTGCGGGCCAATTTTCAGGACCAAAAGGAGGCAAAAGAGAAGGCTGTAAGCTCCTCCTCGCGTGCCATTGTCGAGCGTGAAAGCGTGACACTTGCTTCAGCTAGGAAGCACACAGCACCGGTCGAAGAGGTGGAGGTGGAGATTGATCTATCGGTCTTCCAGAAGAGTCAACAACAGCCTATAGTTGAGCGAGTCAAGCCCGTAGAACCGACACCAGAACCAGAAGTGGTCGCGCCGGCTCCTGAGCCAAAGGTGGTGGAACCTGTTCAAGAAGACGTGCCGGCGGAAGCGCCAAAAGCATCGGAAAAGGCGCCCGAAGATGTGAAAGCGGTGGAAGAGGTGGTTGTGGAAGAGCCAAAGGAGGAAGCTACAAATGAAGCGAAAGAGAAAAAAGGAGCAGAAGTCCTTCCGGACAGTCCTGTGAAGATTTTGGGTAAGCTTGATTTGGATTCGGTTTCCAACAAACGGAAGCCAAAGACGAAGGCACAGAAGGATGAAGAGCGCGCGTTAATCGCAAAGAAATCCGCTGAAATTTCCAAAAAGGAAGGTGAGGCGATGGCCAAGGCGAAGTTGGATAAAGCGCAGGTGGAAAAGACTCAAAATGAGGCGAAGAAAATTGCTACAGATGCTCCGCGTGTCGCGGAGAAAATGGAAACACGGGTTGAGAAACTGACCGGGCCTACAGTCGTTGGTAAGATTGTTTTGCCTGTCGAGAAGAAGCGAACTTCGAAAGCAGAGGAGAATAAGCGCAAACGTAAGCGCATCACGAAAGTGGACGTCGCAAAGACGGCACGGACAGCGAGTCCTGGTGCTCGTCCAGCGGATACGCGCGGACGCGGCGGTAAGAAAAACGAACCGAAGCGCGAGGTTAGCCAAGCGGACATTCAGAAGGAGATTAAGGATACGCTCGCTCGATTGAGTGGCGGCCGAAAGTCAAACTCAGCTAAATTGCGTCGAGCAAAGCGGAGTGCTGTCCAAGAGCGTCAAGAGCAGGAGATTGCTCGTCAAAAGGAAGCTGCGAGCACGCTGCAATTAACAGAATTCGTTACGGTTGCAGAATTGGCTAGCATGATGGATGTGAATGTGAACGAGGTAATCTCGGCTTGCATGACGCTCGGAATCATGGTTTCGATCAACCAACGGTTGGACTCTGAAACCATCACGATCATTGCAGAAGAATTTGGATTTGAGGCTGATTTTGTCAGTGCAGAAGTCCAAGAGGCGATTGAGATTGAGACGGACAACGAAGAGGATCTTGTGGACCGTCCTCCAATTGTAACGGTAATGGGTCACGTCGATCACGGAAAGACTTCCTTGCTCGACTTTATCCGTAGTGCCAATGTTATAGCCGGCGAGGCTGGCGGGATTACGCAACACATTGGAGCTTACAACGTGACTTTACCCAAGGGAGGAAACATGACATTTTTGGACACACCTGGTCACGAAGCCTTTACGGCAATGCGTGCGAGGGGTGCTCAAGTCACAGACATAGCGATTATTGTGGTGGCTGCTGATGACGCGGTTATGCCTCAAACAAAAGAGGCCATTAACCACGCTCAGGCAGCTGGAATTCCAATGATCATCGCATTGAATAAGATGGATCGGCCTGAAGCCAATCCAGATCGCATTCGACAAGAACTTTCGGAATTGAATGTAGTGGTTGAAGAGTGGGGAGGTAAGTTCCAGAGTCAGGAAATCTCTGCTAAAATGGGAGAGAATATCGATCCGCTTTTGGAAAAGGTTTTGTTGGAAGCAGAGATGCTCGACCTCAAGGCGAATCCAAACAAGCGGGCATTGGGAACGGTGATCGAAAGTTCTTTGGACAAAGGGCGAGGCTATGTGACCAATTTGCTCGTAGAAGGAGGAACGCTTCGAATTGGTGATCCCATTCTTGCAGGTCAATATTCAGGAAAGGTCAAGGCCATGTTCAATGAACGTGGCACCCGTGTAGAGGAGGCTGGACCATCTGTTCCCGTGTCTATCCTTGGATTTGATGGCGCCCCAAGCGCAGGAGATAAATTCCATGTCTTCGATGACGAAAGAGAATCGAGAAACATTGCTACGAAACGTCAGCAACTACAGCGAGAGCAGGGCGTTCGATCGCAGCGTTCGGTTACTTTGGAAGAGCTGGGAAGACGGATCGCCGTTGGAGAATTCAAGGAATTGAATCTGATTGTCAAAGGTGACGTGGACGGTTCCATTGAAGCACTGAGTGATTCATTGGAAAAGCTCTCAACGGAGAAAGTACAGGTCAATATCATCCACAAGGCGGTAGGTCAGGTTTCCGAATCGGATATCTTGTTGGCCTCGGCCTCATCAGCAATCATCATTGGTTTCCAGGTGCGCCCGAGCGGTGCAGCTCGAAAATTGGCAGAGAAGGAAGAAGTGCAAATCAAATTGTACTCCATCATCTACAAGGCCATTGAGGAGATGAAAGACGCGATGGAAGGATTGCTTTCTGCGCGTATTGAAGAGAAAATTGTTGGATCTGCTGAAATTCGAGAAACATTCAAGATTTCAAAAGTGGGTACGATTGCGGGTTGCTTTGTAACAGAAGGAACCATCAAACGGAACAACAGAATACGTCTGATCCGCGAAGGAGTTGTCGCTTATACAGGACTGCTAGGCTCCCTGAAACGCTTCAAGGACGACGTCAAAGAAGTCTCGAGAGGCTTTGAGTGTGGCTTGAACGTCGAACGGTACAACGACATCAAAGTTGGTGACATCGTTGAAGCATTCGAAGAAGTCGAAGTGAAGCAGACGCTCGAGGATTGATTCCGTTTCAGGCCAGATCGTTCTGCGAAGTGTTCAGAGCTCTTATTGTTGGCCTTGAGCCGAAGAGATGGATATTTCCATCGGAATAACAATGGTCATGCGAAATGTTTCGCTCCAACGTTGGCGTTCTTTTTCAGCGGCCCATTTGTCATGAAAATCTCCCACGGTAACGCGGTAGCTCGGGGCTAAAGAAGTGAGATAAATGGGTAAATTCGTTTTCAATCTCATTTGAGAACGCACCTTTCGGGCTTCTTGAAGGGTTCCCAAGTACAACTGAACACGATAACCTTGAACCGGGTGCCGCATACCCTTCCAAGCCGAATCCAACGCCGATATGTGTGCATTGCTTTGAAGCTCATAGCTTCCAATTTGTCTTTTGACGGAATTAGAAATCGGTTCTATAGCAGACGCAGTTTCATTGATTTGACCATTCGATTCAGAGGAGTCTTGACCTTGAATTCCGTTCTGAACACCAGACATTGGCTCGTTGTCGAATGGTATAGCATTTGATGGAGAATTGATGGCATCATGCTTCCCGTTAAAAAGCGACTTCCACCACGGCGCGTCATCTTGGGCAAGAGAGGGTGTAAAGACTCCTCCAATGAATAAGATCAAAAGGCTATGTCGAATGGCCCTTTGAACGAAGAAAAACGAACTTTGATTTGACTTGATCACCGTGTGGCGAAATTAATGATGTGGAGTGAAGGGGGCATGCTTTCAACGAAATTTATGCGTAAAGAATTTCACCGTCAGCCTATTATGTCCGATTTACGTGGGCATTAGCTTATGTAGAATCATTCTGAATTAGGCGCACGATTGGTATTGACTCGAAATAACCTGAAATTTTGTGGTCTTCAATGCTTAATTTTGCCGGCGAAATGAGCGATTTTTCATCGTAATGCGAAAAGCGACATCTATGGGAGCGTACACGGGAATCCGGGCCAGACGAAACTTGCTTACTGCCTGTCTTCTGCTTACAGCAGGGCTAGCAACAGCGGGAATATGGGACGAAGGTGACATTGAAGCAGGGCAGAGCCTCTTCAACGCCAATTGTGCATCTTGCCACAAGGTGACCAATGAGGTGTTGGCTGCGCCGGGCCTGGCTGGCATCGCCGACCGCTGGGGCTCCAGCGACGAATTGTTAGTGAAATGGATCCAGAACCCTCAGGGTGCTGCCGAATCGGGCGATTCGTACATCAAATCCATTGTGGCGCGGTATGTTCCAACCTATGGATGGATGACTGCTCAGGCCGTATCCGCAGAGGATATCAAGAACATCATGGCGTATGTTCAAAATCCACCTGACGCAGCACCTGTTACCGATTCGGGATCTGACTGTATCACCGTTGATGAAATTGAAATCATAGAGGAGTCGAGTGGAAGCGGTGTATGGTTTTTGATTTTACTCGTTCTGTTTCTAATCATTGCTCTTTCTGCTGCAGGTGTAAACCGTTCGTTGACCAATGCGGTCAATCAAAGCACGGGAGAGGATGTGCTTGAGGAGCTTCCCTATGAAAGCAGAGCACGCAGTTGGGCTTGGAACAACCGAGGTGTCGTTTCCCTGATTGGTCTGTTTTTCGTGGCTTACGGAGCCGTTCTAGGGTATCAGGGTCTGATGCGCGTTGGAGTTGTCGAGGGCTACAAGCCGAACCAGCCCATTCAATTCATCCACAGTGTGCACGTCTGCGAGAACGAAGTTGATTGCAAGTATTGCCATCACAGTGCGTATGAATCCAAGCACGCCGGAATTCCTTCAACGAACGTGTGTATGAATTGCCACAAGGCAGTGAAGAAAGGACGCCGATACGGAGAAACGGAAATCGCGAAAATTTATGATGCCATTGGTTTCGACTCTGAAACAGGAACGTACGTCGATGGCGAGGGGACGACGGGATTCATTTCTCCGCAGGACTCATACGAAGGGGAGCCCATTCGGTGGAATAAAGTCCACAACCTGCCTGATCACGTCTTTTTTAGCCACCAGCAGCACGTTGTTGTCGGAGGCTTGCAGTGTCAGAATTGTCACGGAGACGTAGAAACGTATACGGTTGGTCGTGTAGCGGAAGTGGACGACATCAATCTATTGGTTGACAAGTACCCTGGGCTGATTCAATTATCAAAGCCAACACTGACAATGGGTTGGTGTATTGAGTGCCACAACAAAGCCGAGATTGACTTGGCGAGTAGTGGCTATTACGAAGAAATTCATCATCGACTCAAGGATCATCTGAGAGGAAATGAAGAACTCAGGAAATACCTGGAAGACGACAAAATCACAGTGAAGGAACTCGGCGGATGGGAATGCGCCAAGTGTCATTACTAAGACTAGCAATCGCGAACCCCTTATCGCAGCCTCATGGCAAATACAAAGCGTTATTGGTCCGGACTGGACGAGCTCCACGAGACGGAAGCCTTTAAAACGATTCAGGAACACGAGTTCCCTGAAACAAAGTCGGTAGATGAATTCTTGAGCGATGACCGCTTGGAATCCACTCATACAGGACGCCGGGACTTTTTGAAGTTCATGGGATTCAGTCTGACAGCGGCTACGCTGGCGGCCTGTGAAACTCCGGTGATCAAGAGCATTCCGTATACCAACAAGCCTGAAGAAGTGACACCTGGTGTCGCAAACCACTATGCAAGTACGTATTACGATGGGCAGGACTTCATCAATGTCTTGGTGAAGACACGTGAAGGGCGTCCCATTTTTGTCAAGTCTAATGGCCGAACGGGCATTGGTCGAGTCAACGCTCGGGTCAATGCGTCTGTCATGTCGCTTTACGACAGTGCGCGTCTTGAAGGACCTACAAAAGAAGGAGAATCCTGTAGTTGGGCCACCATCGATGCCGCAGTGAAGGGCGGATTGGAAGTAGCGGGACGCAATGTGTTGTTGACCAACACGATCATGAGTCCATCGATTTTGCGGTCAATTGAGACCCTAAAAGCGACATCAAATGTAGAACACGTGTCATACGATGCGGTCGATTACGGTGCTTTTCGAGCGGCCGCGATCGTAGATTTTGGAATCAATAGTCTCCCTTCGTATCAGTTCGATATGGCGGAAACTGTTGTTACCATTGGGGCGGACTTCTTGGGAACATTTGCAGACTCTATTTTTTATGCTGAGCGTTGGGCCAAAACCCGTCGTCCAGAAAATGGTTCCATGTCCCGATTGCATGCATTCGAGACGAACATGAGCCTGACCGGTTCGAACGCTGATTACCGTACGATGGTCAAGCCTTCTGAGCAAGGCAAGGTAGCAGCAGCATTGTTGTCGGCTATTTCAGGAAATAGTGCAACCAATACGTTGTCTGAAGTCGCCAATGCGGCCATCCAGTCAGCGGCAACTGATTTGAAGAAAGCAGGCACGAAAGGGTTGGTCTTGGCTGGATCAAACGACTTGCACACACAGCGTTTGGTGAATGCGATCAATGCGGCCTTAGGTGCAGTGGGTACCACGGTGCTTTTTGATCATGAGAAGGGTCTTTTCCAAGGCGACCAAGCGGCATTCCAGCAGTTGTTGAAGGACATGAATGCTGGTAAAGTGAGCACGTTGATTGTTTCTGATTGCAATCCTGCATACGATGCGGTGAATGCGGAGGAGTTCATTGCTGGCTTGGCAAAAGTCAAAACCAGTGTGAGCACAGCGATGGTGGCGGACGAAACGGCGAGCCGTTGTGGCATGATCGCTCCAAACCACCACTGGTTGGAATCATGGAGTGATTTGCAGATTGAAAAGAATCGCATTGATTTGGTTCAACCTACGATTGCACCACTCTTCGATACGCGTGCTTCAGGACTGAGCTTTTTGACTTGGTGTAACGCCGATGCCGGTATGGACTGGTACACGTATTTACGTTCCACTTACAACGGTAGCTATGCTGCTGAAGCGATGTATACGGACCGGGAGTGGAATGAAGCGGTGCACAACGGTCACATGGTCATGGGTGACGGTGTCACTGAGACGCCTGCTTATACCGGAGCCGATGTATCTGCTGCGATATTAAACGTGAACAAGCGAACTGGAGGAAGCTTTGAGTTGGCGTTGTACCAAAAGACGACCATGGGTGTCGGCCAACATGCTGCCAACCCAATTCTACAAGAGACGCCTGATCCGATTACGAAAGTGACGTGGGACAATTATGTGACCATGTCGCATTCGGATATTGACGCAATGGGTCTCAACGGATTCATTGGGCAAGAGGCTCCAGCAAGTGTTGTCAATGTAGTTGTGGGAGACACCTCCATGGAGCTGCCTGTATTCCCCACACCGGGACAAGCTCCTGGGACCATTGGGCTCGCCCTTGGGTATGGACGTGGAGCAAATGGTGAAAACATTGGAAAGGCGGCTTTCCAATCTGGAGAGAGTGGATCATTTGATACGGATGCCGAAGGAAATCTCATTCCAGTCGGAGCCAACGCCTTTGGGTGGGCTCGCTTGAATGAAGGCCTTGTAGATTACACGCAGTACGATGTGCGCGTGGAAGCGACAGGCGGGACTTACCCGTTGGCTTGCACCCAAATCCAAAACACCTTTATGGGGCGCGAAAGCATCGTGAAGGAAACGGATTTCACAAGCTATTTCTCTGAGCGCGATGCCAAAAAGGGGTCTGCGTCTTGGAACAAGTTGATTACGTTGGGCGTTCATGAGGACGTCAACGCAGATGGAACCATAGATGCCTTAGACAACAAGCCAACGGCTGCGTTTGATTTGTGGCACGAACATGCTGTGGAGGACGTTGGACACCGTTGGGGCATGACCATTGACTTGACCACTTGCACGGGTTGTAGTGGTTGTGTAACGGCCTGTCACATTGAGAACAATGTTCCCGTAGTCGGAAAGGATGAGGTACGTCGTCACCGTGACATGCACTGGATGCGTATTGACCGATTCTTCGCTTCAGACTACAGTTTGAAGAAGGGGGAAGAGGAAGGCACCGGCGTGATTGAGTCTTACCGTCGTATGGAGGATCCGGCGTTGAACCCCCAAACGGTTCACATGCCGATGATGTGCCAACACTGCAACCACGCTCCATGCGAGACGGTTTGTCCAGTAGCAGCTACAACTCACTCGAACGAAGGTCTGAACCAGATGACCTATAACCGGTGCATCGGAACACGGTATTGCGCAAACAACTGCCCATACAAGGTTCGACGTTTCAACTGGTTTAACTATCCTGGCTACAAGAAATTCGGCAACTTCAACCCGGCTCAAGACAGCTTGATGCGCATGGTGCTGAATCCAGACGTCACGGTCAGAAGCCGTGGTGTTATGGAGAAGTGTAGCATGTGCGTTCAGCGCATCCAATCGGGGAAACTCGAAGCGAAAAAGGATGGCACACCTGTTGCAGACGGAAGCATCGTTACGGCATGCGCTGAGGCTTGCCCAACGAATGCCATTTCATTTGGAGACTTGAATGACAAGGGCTCCAACGTCCAGTCCATTTCTCAGAACAATCGAGCGTACCACGCGTTGGAGGAAATCGGGGTGAAACCCAATATTTTCTACATGACGAAGGTGCGTAACGTAGAACCAACCCAAGCCTGATCGGAAGATGCAAAGAGAAGCAGCCATTCGGGAGCCCTTAATCTTAGGGGACAAGTCTTATAAAGACATCACCGACGACGTGGTCGGACCGATTCAAGGTCCCGCACCCATTGGATGGAAAATCATGATTACCATCTCCAGCATCATCGCCGTTTACGGTGTTGGTTGCATCCTGTACCTGATAGGGACGGGGATTGGAGTGTGGGGATTGAATAAAACGGTCGGATGGGCCTGGGACATCACCAACTTCGTTTGGTGGGTTGGTATTGGTCACGCCGGAACCTTGATCTCAGCGGTACTGTTGTTGTTTCGCCAGAAATGGCGAATGGCCATCAACCGTTCTGCGGAGGCGATGACCATTTTTGCCGTCATCATGGCGGCAATTTTCCCTGGAATTCACATGGGGAGAATCTGGGTGAGTTATTGGGTGTTGCCATTACCGAACCAATTCGGTTCCCTCTGGGTCAACTTCAATTCCCCACTGCTTTGGGACGTATTTGCTATTTCAACGTACTTCTCTGTATCGTTGGTTTTTTGGTACATCGGTTTGATTCCTGACTTCGCGACCATCCGGGACCGCATGACGAAGCCATTCGCCAAGAAGATCTATGGTTTGTTGAGCTTTGGTTGGAGCGGAAGAGCCAAGCACTGGACACGGTTTGAGGAGGTTTCATTGGTGTTGGCAGGGATTGCAACTCCGTTGGTTTTCTCGGTACACTCGATCGTATCCATGGACTTTGCAACGTCCATAGTTCCGGGCTGGCACACTACGATTTTTCCTCCTTATTTTGTTTCTGGAGCCGTTTTCTCTGGTTTCGCGATGGTACAGACCTTGCTTCTCGTTTTGCGCAAAGGCATGAAGTTGGAGAGTTACATCCACGTGAAGCACGTGGAGTACATGAACATCGTCATCATCGTCACCGGATCGATTGTGGGAGTCGCCTATTTGACGGAGTTGTTCATCTCGTGGTACTCAGGTGTTGAATATGAGAGCTATGCTTTCATCAATCGTTTCAGTGGTCCGTATAGCTGGGCGTACTGGATCATGATGACGTGCAATGTCATTAGCCCACAGTTATTCTGGTTCAAGAAGATTCGTCGAAGTCTTACCGCTACTTTTGCCTTATCGATTGTGGTGAACATTGGGATGTGGTTTGAGCGCTATGTAATCATTGTGACATCCATTCACCGGGATTATGATCCGTCGAGCTGGGGTGAATTTTATCCTACGAGTATTGATATCGGTGTTTTCGTTGGAACCATGGGAATTTTCCTCACCCTGTTCTTAGGCTTTGCTCGGTTCTTCCCAGTATTGGCCTTGAATGAGTTGAAGACAATCCTCAAGTCGAGCGGCGAGAACTATAAGAAAATTCAAGACAAGCATTGACCCCTGTAGCTATGAACAAGGTATTCCATGTGATGTATGACGACGACGATACGCTGAAAACAGCGGCGTCGCAGCTGGTTGCCAAAGGCATCCGGGTCAAGGAAGTATTCTCGCCTTTTCCCATTCACGGCATTGACCCCATTATTGGGGTGAAGCGCACGCGATTGGGCATTGTGGCATTCATGTTTGCTTCTACGGGAACGGCGCTCGCGCTTCTCGGAATGTGGTACTTCATGATTTCTGATTGGCCAATGAACATTGGAGGTAAGCCGAATTTTTCGTTGATCGAAAATCTTCCCGCCTTCATCCCGGTAACATTTGAGTTTTCGGTATTGTGTGGTGCGCATGGTATGGCGATTACATACTTACTTCGAAACGGAACGCTGCCAGGGATGCCAGCGACCAATCCCGACCCGCGAACGACGGACAATATGTTCGTGATGGAAATCACGACAGAGCAAAACAGTCTTGCAGCGGAAGCGTTGGAGTCTGCAATCAAGGAAACACAGCTCTTCGAGTTGAGCATCAAAGATTACAAGTGATGAACATCCGCAGGAAAGACCTATTGCCCATGGTGGCAGTGACGTTAATCGCTCTTACGGGATGCGTCAATAATCCGGATAGTCCCGGACTGGAATACATGCCTGATATG
>CAJWIF010000051.1 GCA_913041135.1 uncultured Flavobacteriales bacterium | reverse complement strand
GGAAATGACGCGCGCCACCGCGCCATGGGGGATTGCGCCGCGACACTGGAGTTGTTTCATCGCATGATGGATTTGCCTGAAGCCTCCAAAACGGTGGACCGCATGCTCGAACGCAACCAACGTGAATCCTGGTTGCCGCAGCACGTGCAATCCGATGATTTTGAAAAACTTCCCAGCGGACCAGGTGTGTATCGGTTTTTAAATAAATCGGGCGTACCCATCTACATTGGCATGTCACACAAGGTCAAACACCGCGTCCGGACACACTTTGGAGGAAGCATGTCGAGTGCCAGAAGACAAGCCTTTTTACGCGATACCTATAAAATCGAAGCAGAACCGACCGGATCAACGCTGATCGCCCGGCTGTTAGAAGACGAATTGATTCGAGAAAACTGGCCCATTCACAACCGCGCTCAAAAATCAATTCCCATGCGCACAGCGATTGTCCCGTACACGGACCGGTTGGGATACATGCGTCTTTCCTTGCGACAGCAGCGCCACACCCGCGATGCCGTCCGATGTTTCTTTCGCGCTGAAGATGCCAAATCGTGGCTACACGCCAACGCACAGGAGTTTCAATTGGACCCCGAATTGTTGGGATTGGGAACCGATGGCGCTCAAGCACAGCGCTCCCAGACTGCCGATTTCCACAACCGTGCTTTGCAGGAAATCCTTGACCGCTGTGCCCAAAACGAGCACTTCGCCATCATCGAAAATGGTCGGTCTCCCCAAGAGAAGGCCGTCATTTTGATTGAAAATGGAAGCTTGAAGGGATGGGGGTTTACCGAACAGTCCATTTCTCATTTCGAAGACATCGAACACCTCATCGAACTCAAGAAAGGCTCGTCCACCACCGATGCCATCATCGAACACGCGTTGAAAGAGCGCAATGCAGGTGAAGCCACATTTCAAATCGTTTCGCCTGCCCCATAACGGCCCGCGAAATACGGCAGCGTGATACGCGCCCGATTTGTAGGTACAAAAAAAAGCCACCCTTGTGAGGTGACTTTTCTCGATTATTTAATTCTTCAATTCAGTGGGGTGCAAACCGATCCTAAACGTTCGGTTGAAATCATGCGGGTTCCAGCTGAATACGCTAGGATGTTCCGCACCGCACTCGGGCGTGGCATTAGGCTGCCTGCTTTCATCGTGTCATCACACCAATCAGAAGTCAAATCGCTGAGGGTAACATGTGCCATGGGCTCTTGTTTTAGAGTTGATTCTCTCCCTAAACGCTCATCCTTTTCGACTATTGTGTTGACATCGAATTTAACGTTCCTAGCGCGCTGTAAGCTGCACGCCATTGTCATCCACCAACTTCCTTAAGTTGATGAGCGCATAACGCATACGGCCCAAAGCGGTATTGATTGAAACCCCTGTTTCATCTGCAATCTCCTGGAAACTCAAGTCCCGTTCGATACGCATGGCCACCACGTGTTGCTGGTCTTCTGGTAAGAATTGCACCAAGTGCCGCACGTCGTGATAAATTTGGTCTTGGACCAATGCATCCTCAGCGTGCAGGTCGTCGCTGTGAAGGGTGTCGAACACATTGAATTCATCTGTGGCCCGAACCATGCGCATTTTTTTGTTTCTGCGGAAATGGTCAATGGATAGGTTGTGCGCGATGCGCATCACCCAGGGAAGAAACTTTCCTTCCTCGTTGTACTTGCCGCTGCGCAAAGTATTGACGACTTTAATAAAAGTGTCTTGAAACAAGTCATTGGCAAGATCTGCATCTCGAACAATGAAGTAAATTTTAGAATAGATCTGTTGTTGATGTCTATTCAACAAGGACTCAAATGCCCTCTCGTCACCGGAGAGGTACAAATCGATCAATTGACGGTCCGTCAGTGATGCACGCATGATTCACGCAATTAAGGATAATACAAAACCCAGTCAATTCTGGGGCCTTACTTTGAAGCGTAAAATGTGTCGATCGCGTGCTTTTTAATTCGTGTATTGTGAATATACAACTAAATTTCAATGAAATGAAACCACAGGTACCTTTGATGTGTTAACAAACGAGAATGGACATTCAGATCAAAGGGGCCAAAGTGCACAACCTGCAAAACGTTTCCGTCACCATCCCCAAACGGAAATGGACGGTAATTACCGGATTGTCGGGTTCGGGAAAAAGCTCGCTCGCGTTCGACACACTGTATGCGGAAGGCCAACGGCGTTACGTTGAAAGCCTCAGCAGCTATGCCCGCCAGTTTTTGGGACGACTTGACAAGCCTGACGTTGACTCCATCGATGGCATCTCCCCCGCTATTGCTATTGAACAGCGGTCATCCTCGGGAGGACCGCGATCCACCGTTGCTACCCGCACGGAAATCCATGACCATTTGCGGCTCTTGTACGCTCGAATCGGACGTACCATTTCTCCAGTTTCAGGTGAAGAGGTCCGCAAAGACCGTCCCGAAGATGTCCTTGACTTCACCTTGCGGCTCGCCACAGGCACCCGCTTCATGGTGGTTTCCCCCCTTTCATTAAAAGAAGGGCGCACGTGGGCACAGCAATTGGAGATTTTAACGCAACAAGGATTTAGCCGCGTCATCGACACCGCAGGAAAGCCGCAACTCATCAACGACATCCTTGCCTCAGACGAGCAAGGCGGCATCCTGTCCAACGCCCCCAATTCTTGGATGCTCCTGATCGATCGCCTCGTCGTAGAACGTGAAAACGACGAATTTCAGGCTCGGGTCATGGACTCAGTAGAAACCGCATTTTTCGAAGGCGAAGGAGAATGCAAAATTGTGACCGTTGAAGATGGAGTCTTAGAGCAACATCCTTTTTCCGATCGATTCGAACGCGATGGCATGACATTTATCGAGCCAACACCGGACTTGTTTACGTTCAACAATCCGGTCGGGGCTTGCCAAAAGTGTGAGGGCTTTGGCCATGTGATTGGAATCGATCCGGAACGTGTGGTTCCCGACCCGAGGCTGTCCATCTTCGAGGATGCCGTTGCCTGTTGGCGAGGAGATCGCCTGGGAAAATGGAAGGAAAGGCTATGCTTGAATGCCAATAAGGCCGACCTGCCCATTCATACGCCATGGAATAAGCTCTCTGACGCGCAGCGAAAGCTTGTGTGGGACGGCGGACCAGGATTCAAGGGGTTGCATGCCTTTTTCTCCTACCTCGAGGAGAAGAGCTATAAGATTCAATTCCGCGTGATGCTGAGCCGGTATCGCGGTAGAACCATCTGCTCCGATTGCCATGGGACTCGTCTTGGAATCGCATCCCAGCATGTCCATGTAGCTGGCGTCAATTTGACCCATGTATTGCGTTTGACATCAGAGCAAGCTTTGAATCACATGCGCACCCTTGAATTAACCGAAAATGATGGGTCCATTGCCAAGCGTCTGCTTCAAGAAATTGAACAACGCCTCTCCTATCTATGTGATGTTGGATTGGGTTATTTGACCCTGGATCGTTCCAGTAAAACGTTGAGCGGCGGTGAAGCTCAACGCATCGCCTTGAGCGCTTGCTTGGGAAGCAGTCTTGTGGGAAGCACCTACATCCTGGACGAGCCCAGCATTGGCCTTCATCCAGAAGACACCGCCCGCCTGATTTCCATTTTAGAAAAACTCCGCGACTTGGGCAATACGGTGGTGGTGGTCGAGCATGATGAGGACATCATGAAAGCTGCTGACCACCTCATCGACATGGGGCCTGAAGCAGGAACACATGGAGGCAGAGTCGTCTTCGCTGGGAGCCATCACGAATTGGACACGCTGGGCCTCGAACACCCGTCTTGGACCGCCGCCTATCTCAGTGGTCGCCAACGTGTCAGTATTCCAACACGTGCTGCCCGCTCCAAAGAGCACATCGGTTTGCGCGGCGCTCATCTGCACAACGTCACAGGAGTTGATGTCAACTTTCCCTTGCACGCACTTACCGCCGTAACTGGAGTCAGCGGATCAGGAAAAAGCACCTTGATCAATGGGGTGTTGGTTCCCTTGATCCGCCAGCATCTGGAAGGATTGGGAGGATTGAAAAATGCACACGGATCCCTCGAAGGAAAAGTTGAATCGATTGGAGCGCTTGAATACATCGATCAGAACCCGATCGGCAAATCATCACGGAGCAATCCGGTGACGTACGTCAAAGCGTTCGATGAAATTCGAAGTTTGTTTTCCGATTCGGTCCCTGCGAAAGCACGCGGTTACAAACCTGCCCATTTTAGCTTCAATGTCACCGGAGGACGTTGTGACACCTGCGAAGGCGAAGGCGAAGTCACCATTGGCATGCAATTCATGGCCGATCTAAAATTGCAATGCGATGCTTGCCATGGCAAGCGTTTCAAAGATGAGGTACTGGAAGTCCAATGGAACGGAAAAAACATTTCGGAGGTTCTAGCGATGACCGTAGATGATGCCATGGAGTTTTTTCTTCCCGATCCGACGGCCAAGAAGGTCCCTGCTGCACAGAAAAGGCTCATCACCAAGCTCACACCCCTGTGTGAAGTCGGCCTTGGTTATGTCACCTTGGGACAAAGCAGCAACACCCTCAGTGGCGGTGAAGCCCAACGCATCAAATTGGCCTCTTTTCTTTCGCGTGGAGACAGGCAAGTTCACACCTTATTTGTTTTCGATGAACCAACAACAGGCTTGCATGCCCACGACGTGCAGAAGTTGTTGACGACCTTCCACGCGTTGCTTGCCCAAGGACACACGCTCATTGTCATTGAACACCACTTGGATGTCATGGCCCATGCAGACCATTTGATTGACATGGGACCCGGCGGCGGTGACGCAGGAGGTACGTGCGTGTTTCAAGGCACACCGCAGGCATTGCTAGACTGCAAGGACTCCAAAACCGCGAAACATCTTCGCCCCAAACTGATTTCATGAAATACACTCCACTTATGCTGTTGAGTTTTTGCGGCGCCCTTCTTTTTGCCGGTTGTACATCCGCACAGCAGGACACAAAAAAGGATGAAACGCAAACATCTTCCATCGATTGGAGCTCCGAACTTTCACCGGAACAATACCGCATTCTAAGACAATGTGGGACTGAACCGCCCTTTACGGGTGAGTTTTGGGACCACCATGAACAAGGAGTCTATCAGTGCGCAGGATGCGGGTCTCCACTTTTTAGCAGCCAGACGAAGTATGAGAGCGGTAGCGGTTGGCCCAGCTTTTTTGGGGCTTTGAACTCCACCAATATCCGAACGCGTGTCGATCGTGAACATGGAATGACCCGGACAGAGTTGTTGTGTCAATCCTGCGGTGGGCATTTGGGCCATCTATTCAATGACGGGCCCGCACCAGATGGACTGCGCTACTGCATTAACAGCGTCTCTTTAAAATTCAAGCACGATTCCATTGCTTCCAAAGAAGCGGCTCCTGAAGGAGAGCAGCCGTAAACTCTGCTCGGAGTTACTGTCCGCAGCTGAAGGTCACACCTTCCGCTTGGATCATGTCACCTCCCTCAATGGTACCGTCATCCTTTTGCGTCGCTTTGGTACGACCGTGGATGTTGATCATACCGGTAATTTGGCCAGTAGACGTGAGTTGTGCAACAAGAATACGCTTGTCAGCTGGCGCTAAAGCCTGACGCTTATCAGGAGTAACAAACCACGCTCCGTTCTCCGTTTCCAAGGCATTCCCCTTTTCAAACTCCGTGAAATCCATGAGGAAGCCCGTCAATGAATTCATGTAGTTGTCTTCCAAGCCGATTGTCACCCATGTATCAAAAGCCAATGTGGCATCATTTTCCACATCGAATCGCTGAACCTGTGATGCCAACTCTCCTCCTCTGGGATGCTGATAAAACGGCTTTGTTGAACGGATGTAAAGCGATTTTCCGGCCTCTCCAAAAATGGCATCAATGACATCGCCTTCACTTTCCATGACGGCGTAGACTCGATACGTATTTCCAGAAACAGAACCATTATTGTCAACAGGCTCTACCTCTAAATGAGAGAACTGAGCACTCCCTAAAACGGGCAACAGCAACAGGGCAACAGCAAGGGCATTCAAACGCATGATCAATTTTTTCTTCGGCCTGACGGATTTATTTCACCAGACGATTTCTACCTAAAATACGACGATTTCCCATGGATTTCGAATTAAATCCACTTGAACGAGGAACAAAGTACGTTAAAGTCATCTCGTGGGTATGCGGGCTGAAGTACTGCGCCCCCGTGTTTGTTACGTCGTAAGCGTAAGACAAACCGAATGAACCGTATTCTCCACCTAGGCCTAAAATCAAGGCATCGTTGGTCCGGAATCCCAAAGACAACCAGGCCATCTGGGCATACCAGCCACGGACATAGATGTCCATTTGAGCTGGGGTACGTTCTGTTAAACGCACAATTCCAGACGGCTCCAACAAAAAGACATCACTGACTTGATAGCGGTACGTTCCCATGAATCGAAAATGACGCACTCCGATGTTTTCTTGACCACCCGACAAAGGGCTGGCCTCCAATCCCGTCGATGATTGAAGCAAATTTGGAATGGCAAAACCGAATGAATACGCCTCGCTAAAGACCATCATGCCAAAATGTGCATCCAATGAGGTCGTCTGTTCCATGCCCCACTGCAATGCCGGATCTTCGACATCCCAAACATCAAGAGAGGCATTGTCGAACGACCATTGGTTGGCCATCAAACTCAATCCAAATGAGACGGCATCGTAGTTGTTCAAATCGATGGTATACGACCCCGTCAATTCCATACCCGTTTGCTTGATCGCTCCTCCCGTGTTGTCCGAATAGACGATGCCACCGACACCAATGTTGTTGGGAAGCGACGTATGGCCGCTAAACGTCATGGTTGTTGGGGCACCCTCAAAACCTGTCCACTGGTTCCGATACGACATCGAAATCGGAGTCTCGGGCAATGTCCCCGCAATCGCAGGGTTACTGAGATACGGATTGGTCATGAATTGCGACCTCCGAAACAACTGCTGACCCTGAACGTTTCCGATAGCTGCAAGCATCAGTGCGCTGACAGCAAAAACGATGAGTGATTTATTTTGTATCCACATACTCCTTAATACTTCAAGGTTACTGTTCCGGTAATAGGCTCTTGATCACCGTTGAAATCGATCACGTAATAATAATCCGCCATCGGCAACGGCGCGTTGTTGAAACGGCCATCCCATCGCTTTGCATAGCCAAGAGAGCTGAATAGCTCCTGTCCCCAACGGTTGTATACCGACACCTTGGAGGATGGGAAGAATTCAAGTCCCCCTACAATCCATTCATCATTGTATCCATCTCCATTGGGAGTGATGGCGTCCGCGATAAAAAAGCATCCGATCGTCGGTTCCACCTCAACAGCTGAAGACAGCGTGCATCCCAAGCTGTCCGTAATGACGACCGCATAGGTGTCTTCAAACAACCCCGTCGCCGTGGCTGTTTCTTGCGCCAAGAAGTCACTCCAGAGGTATTGGATGGGCAAGTGCCCCCCATCGACTGAGGCAGTAACGGTGCCGTCTTGTTCATTCCAGCAGGTGACCGGACTGCTCAACATGGTGAGGATCATATCCGTATCCTCCTCTGCTCCTATTTCAAATAGCGTGTCCTCAATGCAACCTGTTGCATCGACTGCGGTCACATGATACGTTCCCTCGTACAAATTGAATAAATCAATTCCTTGTTCTTCAATTTCCCAAACAAGATCGCCTGTTCCTCCGACCGGGAAAATATTGACGGCCCCATCGCTCATTCCGGTGCAGGTGACGTTCGTCACGCTGATCAGCACTTCAATCGGCTCAGGTTCCAAAATCTCAAACAAGGCTGAATCCAAACAGCCATTGGCATCGATCACTTGCGCCGCATAATTGCCCGCGCAAAGAGCATTGAAGTTGAATGTCTCGTTGGCATTGAGCGTCAACATGACGTCGCCTGTTCCTCCTGCAAAGTCCAGAACAGCTGAACCGTCGCAATCACCACCACAAACGACATTTTCACTAAGCAATAGCTCAACCACCAAAGAATCAGGTTCAAATACCGCCTGCATGCCGGACACCAGGCATCCATTCTCATCTTCAACAATGACATCGAGGTTTCCCTCATTCAAATTCTCGACCGTATAAGGCAGCACTCCCGATTCAGGGGATTGCAATGTCAAAACTCCCGTACCTCCCACGGCATCGACGGAAACCGTGCCATCGCCATAGGCCGTACACGAAATCGGGGTCGATGACAAAATCAATTGAATCGGCTCAGGTTCGATGAGTGTTTGTGGCGCAGAATTCACAATACAACCGGCTTCATCCGATACACTCAATGTGTAGGTTCCAACCGACAAATCAAAACAGGGGTCAAATCCAAATCCGTCCGCTGGAGGATCGACCTGGTAGCTCAGCGCTCCTGTTCCTCCTTGCACATTGACAATACAAATCTCACCATCCGACTCTCCTGCGCAAGACACATCCGAAAGCTCCAATTCAAACTGAATGGAGTCCGGTGCATTGATCATGAAATCATCTTGTATTACACAACCGTTGTCATCAATTGCATTGGCTGTAAAGGCACCTGCGCACAAGGCGCTAGCATTGAATTCGGTGCCATCTTCATCCGTTACTGAATAATCAAAATTACCTGTTCCGCCTGTGGCGACTATGACTACCGCGCCGTTGCAAGCATCCGCACACAACAAATTCGATGCTTCAATTGAAATCTCTACCGCAGAAGGCTCTATCAACGTCACTTGAGCTTCTTCCGTGCATCCATTGCTATCGGTGAGTGTCACATTGTATTGTCCTGGCAAAACGTTGTCCAAGTCAATGACCACATTGCCTTCTCCCGTTATGGTTTCTGGGAATACCGGATCTGCAGTCAAGGTTAAGGTTCCGCTACCACCTGACATGCTTCCATCAACTTGCCCATCACCATAGTCGAAACAAGAGATGTCCGTTTCGTTCAGAATCAATTCAAAGGGATCGATGCAACTCAGTTCGATGACCGTATCCAATGAACAGCCATAGAGGTCCGTAATCTCGAATGTCCACTGGCCATCTCCAGCAACGCAAGGAAGTCCAATCCACTGTTCAGCCACAGGGACTTGCACATTTCCTGGAGTCGCTGACGGATAGGCAACAATCTCCAACGGATCTGAACCACCTTGATAGTTGATTTGAACAACGCTGTTTTGATCACCCGGACATTGATTGTCCTGCAGCAACTCCCAATTGGCATTCAACTGTGGTGGGTCGATGAAGGCAAACAGATTGGTCGTATCGCGGCAGCTATTCGCGTCCAAAATGGCAACAAAATAATTGCCTTGTCCAATGTCTGCAAATGTACCGTTGTCATCTTGAGACAGAATCAAGGTTGAATCAGAGGCATCATACAACTCATAGGTCACCGGGTTCATACTCGCTCCATCAGCGTTCACCTCAACCGTGGCTGTTTCTCCAAAACAATTGATTGGAGTCGTCACATTCACCTCTGAATTGGATGCAGCGAATTCACCGCAGGGATTGGGCACGGTCATAGCCCCGCCACCATCGCCTTCCATGCACCACAAATCAATATCGCTTTGATTGCCTTCGACAAAAACTTGAAAACACGCATGGAATGAAAACGGACCACACGTGGTTACTTGAGCAATTTGAATCCTCATGTCAGGACCAGCTTCAACCGGTGCGATGGTGAAAACCGTTCCTTCAGTCACTTGCTCGGAACACATTGTTGTGCTCGAATAATCGGCATTCGTTGAGACGATTTGTTCACCGGGCGCAAAGCCCAATGTCCAATACGTGTCGTATTCAATTTCTGGGAAAAAGTCCAATAGTCCCGGATTTTGAGCTGATCCTAAAAGCACATCCCCGAGCATGGGATTGAAACATCCACATGGCGCATTCAGATACAACGGGTCGGTAAATGCGACGGTATTGTCAGCATAGATGGCACTCAACTGGTCTGTCTGATTCTGAAAAACAGCATAAATATCATAAGTGACATAGCCATTGAGCAGACCTTCTATATCAAAATCATCACCCGTGGGAGCATAGAATGCCGTATCGACCTCTATTTCAATGCCAACAACTTGTGAAGTTGAACTCGTTTGAACTGCAAACAACATTAAAAACAACAGGGCAGGCGCCCAAACAGTCGTTAAATGCGACAAAACGGACGGGGTCCGTAGTACAGGGAGACGTGACTCTATTGCTTTCATGAATAAGGATTCAATGGCTTAGAAACAAAACAAGATATCGCATGCAAACGTTGCATCGATATATGTTGAGCGCGCAAATTAGCGGATTTCGTCCATATAGCTACCTTCATTCCTCGGAATCACCATTCAATGCCTACATGAAAATCGTTACAACCGCTCAAGCGCTGCCTGTCGCCAACGAAATTCCCCGTATTCTAGAAAGTGATGATCACTTGGCTTGGGTGTGGAAACCCAACCATTTTTTGGTCCACAGAACCGACATGGCCATGCATGATATGCTCAACCTGAAGGATTGGATTTTGGAAACCACAGGCTGGTCCTTTGCACAACCGATCAATCGGTTGGACCGTCCCACAAGCGGGCTGGTGCTTGTTGCGCGCGACGTTGACGCCCTGAAAATGGTTTCTGAGCAGTTCGCGCAACACGCTGTGGCCAAAACGTATCTGGCAATCGTCAGAGGTTGGACCGAGGATGAGGGTGTTATTGAAAAGCCTTTACCGACGAGTCACAACAACACTCCAAAAGAAGCCATCACCACTTACAAAACCATGGGTAGGGCTGAATTGCCGCTGGCCATCACGCGGTATGAAACAAGTCGATTTAGCCTGGTCGAATGCACGCCTCAAACGGGACGCTTCCATCAAATTAGATTGCATCTCAAGCACCTCAAACACCCAATCATTGGAGATACAGCACATGGTGACAAGCCACACAACCGATATTTCGCGCACCATTTAAACCAGCCGTATTTATTGCTTCATTCCGGTGAGCTGACCCTGAAACACCCTCACACTGCGTTGGAAAAAACCGTGCAGGCTCCGTTGCCTGATCACTGGAAACAGACGCTCGATCAACTCGGCTGGTCCGATTCGTTTTCCACGTTTGGCTCTTCGGATTCAACCCAATCAGGTTCTTGACCCTCACCCACTTTGGAAATCCGCAAATGAATCTCAGTCAATTCCTCCTCAGTCAAATGCCGCCATTCGCCCATCGGCATGTCCAAATCAACATTCATGATTCGGGAACGCTGCAAGCGAATCACACGGTGTCCTAAGGCCTCGCACATGCGTCGAATTTGGCGATTCAAACCTTGAGTCAAGATCATCCGAAACGTCGTTGCACTTGTTCGCTCGATAGCACACGGCAACGTGATGGTGTCAAGAATCTGAACCCCTGCACTCATTTTTTCGAGAAAAGCATCGTCAAATTCACGGTTCACCATCACATGGTATTCCTTTTCGTGCTGGTGACGGGCACGTAGAATCTTATTGACGATGTCGCCGTCATTGGTCAGAAAAATGAGGCCTTCGCTCATCTTATCCAATCGACCGATCGGGAAAATCCGTGTAGGGTAATCGATAAAGTCAATGATGTTGTCCTTTTCGCGGACTTGATCTGTTGTACAAACGATTCCAACCGGCTTGTGCAAAGCGATGTAAACCGGCGCCGCACCTTCTAGTTTTCCAACCTCCTCGCCTTTCACAGCGACCACATCGCCAGGCTGCAGTCGGGTGCCCATTTCAGGGACTACACCATTGATTGTCACCTGCCCCAATTCAATCAGCTTATCGGCTGCTCGTCGCGAGCAATAACCAATTTCACTGAGGTACTTATTGATGCGTTTGCCGCTTGGCTGAGATTCCTCCATGGCGCAAAGGTATGCAGCCAAAGCATCCATCCTTGACTTCCTACCTTTGCATTCAGATTCACAGCGAATCTCGCGTTCACCATCAATGCAATGGTTCAATCTTCCATGGAACAAGCCCCTCCTTATCACCCCCAAAACAAAGTACGAATCGTCACCGCAGCGAGCCTCTTTGACGGGCACGATGCCGCCATCAACATCATGCGGCGCATCATGCAACGGTCGGGCTGTGAAGTCATTCACTTGGGGCATGACCGCAGTGTCGATGAAGTGGTCAATTGTGCGATTCAAGAAGATGCCCAAGGTATTGCCATGACCTCCTACCAAGGAGGACACATGGAGTACTTCAAGTACATGAAGGACTTGTTGGAGGAAAAAGGAGCCGGCCACATTCGCGTTTTTGGCGGCGGCGGCGGCACCATTCTCCCCGAAGAGATTGCGGAATTGCATGCCTACGGTATCGAGCGCATTTACCATCCTGATGATGGCCGTGCGATGGGACTGCAGGGTATGATCAACGATCTGGTTCAACGAGCCGACTTTGAAACGGTGCATTCCGTTGCGGATGTTGCCGAAGAATTGAAGCAACTGAATCACGCCGGTCACCGGGGCATTGCCCGTTGCATTACCGCCGCGGAAAATGACCCCGATAGATTTTCCACCGCGTTCAAAGCCGCCCAACCCGATGTGGCTGCAGTGCCTGTTTTGGGCATTACGGGAACTGGCGGATCGGGCAAATCATCGATGGTCGACGAATTGGTGCGTCGCTTTTTGATGGACTTTCCGGATAAGCGCATTGGCCTGATCAGTGTGGACCCTTCCAAGCGCAAGACCGGTGGCGCCTTGTTGGGCGATCGCATTCGCATGAACGCCATCCACAACGAGCGCGTCTACATGCGCTCACTGGCGACCCGACAATCCAATTTGGCTCTGTCCAAGCACGTATCCGAAGCGGTGGAAGTGCTCAAGGCGAGCCAGTTCGACCTCATCGTCTTGGAGACGAGCGGCATTGGTCAGAGCGACACCGAGATCATGGACCACAGCGACGTGGCCTTGTACCTCATGACACCTGAATTTGGCGCCGCGACGCAGCTGGAGAAAATTGACATGCTGGATTTTGCCGATGTCATCGCCATCAATAAATTCGATAAACGCGGCGCATTGGATGCCATTCGCGATGTGCGGAAACAATTCAAGCGCAACCACGATCTATGGGAAGCGACCGACGAAGACTTGCCGGTCATTGGCACCATTGCCTCGCAATTCAATGATCCCGGAACCAATCGGTTGTACAAGCTCTTAATGGATCACTTGGCCAAGCGCACCGGCAACAACTTGAAATCCACTTGGGATGTGAGCCAAGACGAAAGCGAAAAGCTCTTTGTCATTCCTCCTGGACGCGTGCGTTACTTGAGTGAGATTGCCGAATCCAACCGCGCTTACAATACGTGGTGTGAAGAGCAATCCGAAGTGGCGGGCAACCTTCAAGCGTTGCGCGAAGCCACCCTCCTCCTCGACCCGGCTGATCAGCAGGCACTGATCGAAAAAGCCGAGGAAGTTCAAATGGAGCTCGACCCGAAGTTAATGGCGTGGCTGGACCAATGGCCTGCGCTCCGAGCACGGTATCGCGATGCGGTGTACAGCTTTGATGTCCGTGGAAAGCAAATCGACATCGAAACCACGTCCAAGAGCCTGTCTCAACTCAATATTTCCAAGGTGAGTGTCCCCCGCATTAGCGGCTGGAAGGATTTGCTTCGATGGGCTTTGCAGGAGAATCTACCCGGTTCATTCCCTTACACCGCCGGCATCTATCCGTTCAAACGACAAGGCGAAGATCCCGCCCGCATGTTTGCAGGTGAAGGCGGACCTGAGCGCACCAACAAGCGATTCCATTATGTCTCTGTCGGGATGCCGGCCAAACGCCTTTCGACCGCCTTTGACAGCGTCACCCTGTACGGGCGTGACCCCGATGTTCGACCGGACATTTACGGTAAGGTGGGCAACAGCGGCGTGAGCGTCTGTTCGCTCGATGACGCCAAGAAATTGTACAGCGGATTTGACCTGTGCGATCCTGCGACCAGTGTGTCCATGACCATCAACGGTCCGGCCCCGATGATCTTGGGCTTCTTCTTGAACGCCGCCATCGATCAAACGTGCGAAAAATTCATCCGTGCAGAAGGACTTGAAAAAGACGTTGAAGCCCTCCTTAAAAAGAAGTGGGATGACCAGGGGTTGCAACGGCCCATCTACCATGGGGAATTGCCAGATGGCCACAACGGATTGGGTCTGTTGTTGCTGGGATGTACCGGAGATGAAATCCTTCCTGCCGACACCTATGCGCGGCTCACCAACGAAGCCCTTACGCAAGTGCGCGGAACCGTGCAAGCCGACATTCTCAAGGAAGACCAAGCCCAAAATACCTGCATCTTCTCCACTGAATTTGCTTTGCGCTTGATGGGCGATGTCCAGCAAAGCTTTATAGACCGGAAGGTCAAGAACTTCTATTCAGTTTCCATCAGCGGCTACCACATCGCCGAGGCAGGTGCCAATCCCATTACTCAATTGGCTTTCACCTTGGCCAATGGATTCACATACGTGGAATACTACCTCAGTCGGGGCATGGATTTGAATGCCTTTGGTCCCAACCTCAGCTTCTTCTTTTCCAACGGCATCGACCCGGAATATGCCGTGATTGGTCGCGTTGCTCGCCGCATTTGGGCGAAAGCCATGCGGGAGAAATACAAAGCATCGTCCCGAGCGCAGATGCTTAAGTACCACATCCAAACGTCCGGACGATCGCTGCACGCTCAGGAAATTGACTTCAACGACATTCGTACCACGTTGCAGGCCTTATATGCGATCTATGACAATTGCAACTCGTTGCACACCAACGCATATGATGAGGCGATTACTACACCGACGGAACACAGTGTAAGGCGTGCGATGGCCATCCAACTGATCATCAACAAAGAATTGGGACTCACCAAAAATGAAAACCCACTGCAAGGATCATTCATCATTGAGGAGTTG
>CAJWIF010000050.1 GCA_913041135.1 uncultured Flavobacteriales bacterium | reverse complement strand
GCTGGAGTCGGGGCAAGTTCAATACAGTTGCATGCCCAATGGGCGAGGCGGCATCGTCGATGATTTGCTCGTTTACTGCGTGTCAAAGGAAGAGTACATGCTCGTTGTCAATGCCTCAAACCGAGTCAAAGATTTCGACTGGATCACTTCCCAAAACCAATGGAATGCCACCGTTGTCGATGAATCCGACGACTGGTCATTGATTGCAGTCCAAGGCCCCCATACCGCAGGTTTATTGCAACCCTTCTGCGATATCCCTGACCTGGATAAAATGAAGTATTACACGTATACACCGGGCAACGTATTCGGGCATGACGCCCTCATCAGCGCTACTGGTTATACTGGATCTGGAGGATTTGAATTGTACGTGCGACACGATGCCGCGCCTTCCATTTGGGAAGGCTTATTGCTCGCCGGTGCCACACCCTGTGGCTTGGGCGCTCGAGACACTTTGCGTTTGGAGGCAGGATTTTGTCTGTACGGAAACGACATCGACGAAACCACTTCTCCGATCGAAGCGGGACTGGGCTGGATCACCAAATTCAAGGGTGACTTTGTGGATTGTGACCACCTCAAAGCTCAAAAAGAGCAAGGCACAGAACGTGTTTTGAGAGGGTTCAAGATGCTTGAGCGCGGGATTCCTCGACAAGGCTATGCTATCGAAAATAGCGCTGGCGAGACCATTGGCCACATCACCAGCGGCACGCAATCCCCTTCGCTTGGTGAGGGCATTGCGATGGGATACATCAATCGAAGCTCTGCCACGCTAGGGGAGCATGTTGCCATTCGGATTCGCAAAAACGCCATTCCCGCAACCGTCGTGCGCCCCGGTTTCCTCCCTAAAAAGTAGTACCCATTCTGCGTTGTAACTTTCGTCGAGTCTAAACCTATCTCTGAGATTCTGCAATGGAGGTTCTCTCAACCTCTATTTTTACATCAAATAAGAACAGTTCATGGAAACAAAGCGACGCGTAGAAATTTGCTTTTCACCTGCTGAATACAAGCTCTATCAAGAGAGTTTCCAATTGATCGTGGTCATTGATGTTTTGCGGGCGACCTCTGCCATTTGCACTGCACTCGAAAATGGGGTTGAGAAGATCAAGCCTGTCGCCTCTGTCGAAGAGGCACGCAAGTGGATGAGCAAAGGATTCATTGCTGCCGCTGAAAGAAATGGAGAGATTGTTGACGGGTTTGAATTGGGGAATAGCCCCATCGCGTATATCGACAGAGCAAAGGAATTTGTTGGCCAAACCATTGTTCTCACGACCACCAATGGCACCAAAGCCATCGATATCGCCAAAGACAAAAACACCGTCGTCATTGGAGCCTTAAACAATTTGGATGCGCTCACAGCATGGCTGGTACAGCGCAACGAAGATGTCCTTATTCTGGCTTCTGGCTGGAAAGACAAATTCAATTTGGAGGACACGATTTGCGCTGGAGCGATTGCAGACGTGCTGATTGATTCAGGTAATTTTATAGCAGACGAAGACAGCACTGTTGCCTCAAAGTTTCTCTACCGATCTGCTCGAGACAACATGTTCGCTTTTCTAAAAGCCTCTTCCCATAGACGTCGATTGCGTCGATTGAATTTAAACGAGGATGTGAAGTACTGCCTAACGCCCAACAATTTGACCACCATCCCCATCTTACGCGATGGATATTTGGTCAAGTTAGGCCATGCTGAACCATCGATTTCTTGAGCTAAGTCCATCAAAAAAAACGGTTGATTACGTTGAACGACTTGGTCATTTTACTTGTTTAATTTTGTTGCTCAGCAGCTGGGGGTTTTCTTCACACCGCTGCATCCACGACGCTGCCATTCAGACACTCCCCGATCCGCTATATACATTTTTCAAGTCCCATCGATCTTGGATTGTCGCACATGCCGTCGACGCCGATTTACGGAAGCACGGAGTCATCGGAGAAGCGGAGAAGCATTTCATCGACCTGGACAATTACGGATTCGAACTGGATAGTTTAGTCCATCTATTCCCCAGGAATCAAATCGAAGCCAACAGTAGATATGGCGATTCACTGGTCTTTGCAAATGGGATCGGTCCATGGAGCGCCATGACAACCTACTACCGATTGGTGGAGTCATTTTCAACGAAAAATGAACAGCTAATTCTCAGAAACGCAGTCGATTTAGGGCATTATGTGGCAGACCTACATGTCCCCTTGCATACGACATCCAATTACAACGGAGCGGAAACGGGACAGCGCGGAATTCACTCTTTATGGGAAACACAGTTGCCTGAGCAGTTTATTGGAACCTATCAATTGACTCCTGGAATCGATTCGAAGCTGTCAGCGGCAGTCTATATTGAAGATCACAGAAACACCATTTGGAATGCGACCTTCACAAGTCACCTGGCTGTCGACAGCGTTTTGTACTTTGAAGCGCTCATTAGTCTAGAAATGGGCATACATGCCACCCATGCATATGTCGAACGAGGAAGAACACAACAACGCATGCGATCGCAAGAGTTTGCCACACAGTACCACACAGCTTTAGACGGGCAAGTTGAACGGCGCATGCAGCAATCCATATCCACAATTGGCAACCTTTGGTATTCTGCTTGGATTGACGCTGGTCAACCCAGCCTGCAATCAAAGACAGTCTCTGGACGTTCTTGGTTGGAGAAAATTAAACAATGGATCGTACAATGAACTTGCTTTTACTTGACCCTTTCCACACAGGCTCGCATGCCTATTGGTCGAATGCATTGACAACTCGATTGAATCAACGAAGTCGTGTAAAGGTGGAGCTGATCACCCTCCAAGGAAGACATTGGAAATGGCGAATGCACGGCAGCGCCGCTGCATTCGCTTCCATTATAGAGGAAACAAACACGCTACCGAATGCCATCTTAACCACAGACATGATGGATGTCGCTGCATTCAGAGGGCTCCTGCCTGCGAGGTGGCGGGCGGTGCCCATCATTCAGTATTTCCATGAGAACCAACTCACCTTTCCATGGAACAAGACAGACCCGGATTTTCGCAATGGACAAAACCGAACCTATGGCTTCATGAACATCCAATCCGCACTCGCCGCCGATACGGTGTGGTTCAATTCAGCACATCACCGGAAACAGTTCCTCGATGCTGTTCATCATTTTTTATCCGAGCAACCCGACCACAAGCTATCAACCGCTAGGGACCGCATAAACACAAAAAGTACAGTGATGCCCATTGGGATCGATTATAACACACCCCTTGAGCCCAGTGAACTCGCCTCAATCAAAAATGAGAAGAAACCTGTGCTTTTGTGGAATCATCGGTGGGAACATGACAAAGCCCCAGATCATTTTTTCGGATCGCTGGTCGAACTGAGCCAACAAAATATAGACTTCAAATTGGTTCTACTTGGTCAGCAATTCGATCGCATGCCTCAAGCCTGGAAAGACATTCACGACACATTCGAAGACCAAATCTTACACATGGGATACACTGATTCCCGCCACGACTACTTCAATTGGCTCAATTCATGTGACTTTCTCATTCATGATCCGAGACAAGAATACTTTGGGATTAGCGTCTTGGAAGCCATGCAATCCGGTGTAGTCCCATTGGTCTCAAAAGGTCACGCCTACGACGATTGGATGCCAGCAGCGTTTTTTCGAGATTCCTCGTGCAGCATAAGCGAACAACTCGTCCATTTTCAAGCACACTTCAAGCACTACCAAGGTCTAGCCAGACAAGCTGCCCAAACATTCAAGTGGGATAACGTTTTACCGCTGTATGAAGAACAACTTAGCACATATGGAGATTGACGAAACGAACGAATACGCTATCGGTCTTTATCCCACATTTAGCCTATGCAAGAAAAAACGGGTTCTGAATCAATTTATTTCGTGGTCTTTTGAAAACCATTACGAACGTGTTGCATTTTTCAGAGTTTGCCGGAATTGAAAAGATCCCGATTGGATGTTTTATACATCCGCCTATGTATTTCACAACACAGGGCAGCGTTGAATCTGTTTTCTCAAACTTCAGATGCCGAATTTATTGAGATCGACAAAACAGTCCGAAAAACCAACGAGCTCAAGCAAGCTCCCGTGATCGGCACCCTATTTTGAACTTATGAACGAGAAAAAGTTCATTAAATTATCTATCTAGAAAAAATTGACACACTCAATATGACTAAAAAATGCATATTTTATATAAAGATTATATTTATGTATTTATCTATATATCAATTATTTAAAATAATAGATTACGACTAATTGAGTCTTATTGCATATCGAGAGCTATATGTTAATTGACGATTTCAACTCCTAAATTCAATTTAACGAAAAGTCAATATGCTGAGCATTTTTTTTTCCGCTAGTTTATCCAAATCTTGCACGCTCAAGGAGTAAATTGACTTTCGTCAGTATGACTCCGATTTTGTTATCACGACCCCGCAGATCTAAAAAAATCATGAGCCAAGAACACTTGACCATTTGGAAAAGTTGCCTTCAAGTCATTGAAGACAACATTACCCCCCAAGCGTTCAAGACATGGTTTGCTCCGATCAAACCTTTGAACCTGGAGAGCCAGGTGCTGACAATACAAGTGCCTTCACAATTCTTTTACGAATGGCTTGAAGAGCACTACATCAGTTTACTTCGCAAGACAATCCGTAAAGAACTTGGACCTGACGCACGGTTGGAGTACAGTATTATTATGGAGAACGTAGGCGCATCGGGGAACCAAGCCTCCAGCCCATATACAGTCAAGATTCCAGCATCCAATCGACAGTCCGCAAAAAACCCTACGGTTGCAATGCCCGTTGGCATGCATGAAACTCCGATCAAAAACCCTTTTGTAATTCCGGGTTTACGAAAGCTCAACATTGATTCCAACCTGAATCCAAATTACAGCTTCGATCAATTTATTGAAGGTGAATGCAATCGATTAGCTCGGTCAGCCGGTTACGCTGTCGCCAACAAACCGGGAGGAACAGCCTTCAATCCTCTGTTGATTTACGGATCTACAGGACTTGGAAAAACACATTTGGCTCACGCCATTGGACTGGAGATCAAGGAACAAAACCCCGAACTCACAGTCCTGTACGTTTCCTCAGAGAAATTCACACATCAATTCATCGATGCCGTGCGTAATAACTCGGTCAATGATTTCAGTCATTTTTATCAAATGATTGACGTGCTCTTAATTGACGACGTTCAGTTCTTCAGTGGTAAAGAGAAAACACAAGACGTCTTCTTTCATATTTTCAATCACCTGCACCAAACTGGCAAGCAAATCGTTCTCACAAGCGACAAGCCACCAGTGGAGATGCAAGGCATGGAACAACGCTTGTTGAGCCGATTTAAATGGGGCCTCAGCGCTGACATTCAAGTCCCTTCTCTTGAAACGCGTATGGCGATTCTAGAGAAAATGATGTACGCAGACGGCATTGAACTTCCTCGTGAAGTTGTAGAGTATCTAGCCTATAGCATCACATCAAATGTGAGAGAGTTGGAGGGCGCTTTAATTTCTTTGATCGCTCAAAGTAGCCTCAATAAAAAGTCAATCACCCTGGAGCTCGCAAAGCAAATGATTGACAAGTTTGTCAAGAATACCGCACGTGAGGTCAGTATCGATTACATCCAAAAGGTGGTATGCGACTACTTCGATTTGCCTTTGGAGTTATTGAAGTCAAAAACACGCAAACGAGAAATCGTCCAGGCCAGACAAATCGCGATGTACTTCTCCAAGAAAATGACCAAGAGTTCACTGGCCAATATTGGTTTGCACTGCGGAGGAAAAGATCACGCAACTGTTCTACATGCGTGCAGGACGGTCAACAACTTGCAAGAGACTGACAAGCATTTCAGGAAGTATTTAGATGACTTGGAAAAGAAGTTGGCAATCCACTGATTGAGAAAGAAATGAAACGTGTGTTGGTGATTTGCTTGGGCAATATCTGCCGGTCACCTATTGGAGAAGAATTGATTCGACAGCAAGGAATCAAGCACAACCTTTCTTTGGAAGTAGATTCAGCAGGGACCATCGACTGGCATGCTGGAAAAGGCCCCGATCCGCGATCTCAAGAAGTCATGCGAGCCCATGGCTTGGACATCTCTGATCAGCAGTCGAGGCCACTCAAAGCCGCTGACTTTGAACATTTCGACGTGATTCTTTGCATGGATCAACAGAACATGATGGACGCCAAACGCATTGCTAAAGGGCCCGCTGAGTTGCATTTGTTTGTAGATGGAGTGGATGTTCCTGACCCGTATTACGGTGGCGAAACAGGATTCCAAAAGGTATACGCGATGTTAGAAAAAGCTTCCATCCATTGGATTGAACAGTGGTCGAAATAGAAGAATTCATGAAGACACTTCATCTCATCCCCAACACCTTGGGAAGCCGAACACCTGAATGGCATCTTGCCGCCTCAGGCATTGAGGCACTGCGAAATTGCGATCGAGTCATCGCTGAAAGCGAGGGATCTGCAAGACGCCTTCTTAAAGATGCTTTCCCAACGGAGGACCCGAGAAATAAGGACATCTTCCTTTTAAACGAACACTCGGATGCACAAGATTTAGTGGAACTGATTCAGTGGTTTCGATCTGATGCTGACATCGCCCTGATGTCCGATTCAGGCTGTCCCGGAATTGCGGATCCAGGTGCTCCTGCAGTGAGAATTGCTCACAATGCAGGCTGGCGTGTCATTCCGCACATTGGCCCAAGTTCCATCCTGTTGGCGTTGATGGCATCCGGTATGAATGGCCAGCAATTTGCTTTCAAAGGGTATTTACCGCGTGATCAGAAGCGCCGTGACCACTTATGGAAAGAAATGCGAGAAGGACTGCAACGCAGAAAAGAAACCCAGATTTTCATGGAGCCTCCGTATCGAAACCAAACAACGTTCAATGAATGCTTGGAACGACTCACCTCAGATCAACAACTGTGCGTGGCCGTTGACCTCACACTGGAAAACGAGTGGGTCCGATCAATGAGCATTGAAGAGTGGAAAAAAGCGACTGCTCCAGATCTACAAAAAAGACCCTGTTTGTTCTTATTGGGACACTAGTGAGTTCCCTGGTTCCGAAATGGACGCTTCCTTTGTCAGGATCTGCTCCAGTTCCCACTGGAATCCGACGACATCTCCGACCCGAATCCCTGCTTCAGGAAACCCCTGAGAGCCAAAAGCCTTTTCAGCAGGACACCAACACTCCCACCGATTGAGTCTCAAATCGGCAGTCATAAGCTCCTCAAGAACGGGAAGACATTGGCCCTCGTTGCCCCATTCAAATTGCCAAGCTCTCCAACCGAGATCTTCAATCACGTCTTCAGAACGCAATACCTGGGTGCGCATCCTTAAGGAAACGGTCGTACCCGAAACAGGTCCTTCCGTCACACCTTGGCCTTTGACATCTCCCCAAGCCAAACAAGGAGACCCCAATAGAACCGGCTGATTGCACCAGCTTGAATCGGGAATAAAATGCCCCCCTTCAAAATTCGAAATAACGCGCATCCAATTCGACTCATCGGCTCGTGAAGCCCGTTCATCCGCGTCTCCAAGAACCCGCAGTCTAACAAGCAAGGCCGCATCTTGGGGCACCAGCGGAGGCGACCCCGTCAACCCCCACGCCATGTGCGCAGGCATCAAACATTCGACGCTATCTCCAGGCAATGCGTGTTCCGTCAATTGCTGGAATCCTGCCGGCCATCCTGAACGCACCCGATGAAATACCAATGGATTCTTCACATCCCGATCCAACACCAACGTCGAATCTACCAGACGCACCTCAATGTTCCAGTACACCGAATCGCCGCTGAAAACAACCCGTGGATTGGATAACAAGTGATCCATCGCTTTCCAACCTCGCTGGGATATGAGCAATCCTGAACCCAACGACTGAAAACCAGGAGAATCAGACCAACCCCATTGCATGGCCAACGAATCGAGCAACTCGCTTTGAGCCTCCAATTTTTGGAGATTGAACTGAATCAAATCTTCTGCTGAAACCAAGGGAGCAGAGCTCGGTTTTTGACTCGAAACGCGCGCTTCGCAAGACCAGAGAAATAGGCACGCAATCGCAAATGATACCGCCAGATAATTCCTCACACGGCTCATACGGGCATCCATTCTTTTAGCAATGACTCAAAATAGTCCACGGCATCAGCTACACTCGAATTCTGCATGATTCCTCCCGCTGCATTGCGATGTCCTCCGCCATTAAAATGCGCAGCGACCAGATCTCTGACGCTGTAATCTCCCTTGGATCGGAAACTCATTTTAACATGCCCTTCTTCTGACCCTTTCATGAATACCGCGACCTCCACCCCTTCCAACGCAAGTGCTTGATTCACCAACCCTTCTGTATCTCCTGATTGACAGTCAAACCGCTTCATTTCATCTTGAGTCAAGGCAATCAAGGCCGTACGGTGCTCTGGCCAAACCATGAGCTTTTCACTCATCGCAAAGCCTTGCAACTTAATTTTTGCAATCCTATTGCTGCCAAAAACTTGCTCATGGATCCAGGATTGATTCACACCACAATCCAGCAAATGACCTAAAATCCGATGTGTATTGCCCGTAACTGAATTGAAACGAAAGGATCCGGTATCCGTCATCATACCTGTATACATACATTGAGCCGTATCAACACTCAAAGACTCCAATTGGCCCCAAGTTTCTATCAAACCATATATCAACTCGCAAGTCGAGCCGCAAACAGGATCAGAAAGCAAGACATCCGCAAACGTTTCAGGCTCCAAATGATGGTCCACGACAATCTTAAAAGCGTGCGATGATCGGATGACTTCCTCCATTTGACCTGTGCGCTTGGGACCATTAAAATCTAGACACCACAGCACATCCGCGTTTGCAATCAAGTCATTCGCCTCCGCTTCCTGCTCGTCATGCAATACAATGTGTTCGGCATCCGGCATCCAATTGAAAAATGAAGGAAATCCATCGGGGAGCACCACACGAGACTGCAAGCCCACCGCCTTTAAATGCTGATGCAGCGCAAGCGACGAGCCCACGGCATCGCCATCAGGGGATCGATGGGCAACAATGACGATGGATTCTGCTTGCACAGTTCGCTCCCAACATTCAGAAACAACGGGTACACTGAGCACTTCAGAACCCCATCTTGACATCTTTTTATCCTTGGACATGCCACGCAAGTTACCACGGGCTAATTTTGTTCCATGATTGTTCTGCATGTCTTTCTCATTTCTTTTCTATCCCATTGTAATGCGTTGGATACTCCGCCATCCCTCGGGCATGATTTCCATTACAGTCGCATTGAATTGAACTGGAATGCATCCACATCCACTTGGCAGGCCACGACACGTGTCTTCACCGATGATATCGAGGAAGCGATTCAGTTGGAGAATTCAAACGCATCAGACCTTCGTGCCAAGTCAAGGAACTCAGTTCAAGGGTCGTTGAATTTTGGGGACTCTCTAGAACACTCAAAGGTCGACTCTTGGATAGCTACCTACCTATCGGGACATTGCCTGGGTTTCGCTGGACAGTCATCAGAACTGCCGATTCAATGGGAGTTTATTGGCAAAGAGGTGGACTTTGATTTGACGTATCTGTATTTCGAATCGCAGCCAATGCCACCTCATGCATCCCTCACTTTGACAGCAACGCTGTTTTTTGAGCTGTTCGAAGACCAAGTCAATGAGGTGACCTTTCAGGCTGCTGATTCAGAATTGCGAGAATGGCTCACCCCTGAAGCCCCAAGAACAACGTTTCAATGGCAACCATGACCAAGAAAGAGAAAGCGACATTCATCATGTCCACGTTAGACGATCTTTACCCGGAGACTCCAATCCCACTGGATCATAGCGACTCATTTACACTATTAATCGCTGTACTGTTATCGGCACAATGCACCGATTTACGTGTTAATCTCGTGACCCCTGCCCTGTTTCAATTGGCAAGTACACCGGGTAAAATGGCACAGCAAAGCATTGATGACATCCAACATATCATTCGACCGTGTGGCTTGTCTCCAGCGAAATCCAAGAACATTCACCGCCTTTCCGAAATGCTCATGGAATTCCACAATGGTATCGTTCCTGAATCGTTTGAGGCTCTTGAAGCTTTGCCAGGGGTCGGCCACAAAACAGCCTCTGTTGTCATGTCGCAAGCTTTTGGCGTTCCCGCATTTCCCGTTGACACTCACATCCATCGCTTGATGTACCGTTGGGGACTCACAACAGGGAAAAATGTGGTCCAGACAGAACACGATGCCAAGCGTTTATTTCCAAGAGAAAAATGGAATGCCCTGCATCTGCAAATCATATTTTATGGTCGAGAATACAGTCCTGCCAGAGGTTTAAAATTGGAGCGCGACATCCTGTTGCTACGCTGCGGCCGACCCGCTGAAATCCGGAAATGGACCGCCCATTGAATCCATTTAGCTACGATCAAACCTGGACGCCAGTCCGGTTGTCCAGCACGTTCTCCCTCCCTGAACGAGTGGGCAAGCAAATTCGTCATGTCCTGTCGTGGTGCTTCCTCGCGATCCGCCATCGGGGCAAACCTCCCGTATTCATTGCTTGGCCCGATTTGCCATCGAAGCGATCCGTACTGCACAAAATTTGCCGGGAACTTGGCTGGGAGTTAACCAACCAGCCTCGTAAGAATGTCCAAGGTGTTATGCGGTTTGAAGATGCCACTGAGAAATCGCTTCCGCTACCCGCATGGATTCAACATGCCCAAGTTCCCATTTTGAATAAGCAGTGTGTGGACATTCGAAAACAGACGCTAGAACGACATCATGTCACAGCGTTTGGCTACGGCATGCAAGTCAACCCCCTCGCCCATGAAGGCTTTCTAGTCATCAAGAGCGATACCAACGCGCAACATGACGGCCGCATTGTCCAAGGACCTCTCCCGCAAGGCAGCGTGCACGACACGCATGTCTATCAACGTGTCATTAGAAACCAAGACACCGCTGACCGGTGGCTGGACTTGCGTGTCGTTTGGATCAACGGCATACTGCCCCATCTCTACTTGAAATTTAAACACGAAGACGAACGCTTTACCAACTTAACAGCTGAAGTAAAATTGGCCACAGTATCCGATTGGCTCGCTCCACAAGAAATTGAGCAGATTTCCAACTTGATGGAATTGCATCAAACTGAAGCCGCTGAGCTGGACGTTCTGCGGGATGCCGATGACGGCCGTATATACGTTGTAGACATCAACCCAACCCCTTGGGGACCTCCGGAACAACTCGATCGAACGCACGCACAAACTGCCATCCGTCAGATGGCAAAAAACTTGCGTCAGGCTGTCGTGACCAAATAATCCCGAAAGGCATCATAAGATGACGGGATGAGCGTACTGGATTTTTTCTTGCGCATGCAATCCTGCAATGATACTGGTAGATCAGGCGCAATGCCGGTAGCCCGTTCAACCGTTTCACCAAATTTAGCAGGATGTGCTGTCGCAAGGGCGACAAGCGGAGCATGCACTGCTGAATTCGAGCGAAAGTCATTGGCCGCAGCAAGGGCAATCGCCGTGTGAGGACACGCCATGTATCCCCATTGTTCACGTGCAAACTGCATGGCCTTCAATGTCGCTTCATCATTCAAGGTAAAGCCTTGCATACGGGTTTGAAGCACGTCAAAATTATTTCCACAAAGCGCTTCAATACGCGGGCGGTTGCTCGGGTCTCCGACATCCATGGCATTTGAAAACGTAGGAACTGACAATTTTGGCTCAAACGAACCCGTCTCTAAATAGGTTGCCATGCCATCATTGGCATTGTTAGCGGCGATAAACGACAAAGCCGGCATGCCCATACTTTGCGCCAGCATACCTGCCGCTACATTTCCGAAATTTCCACTTGGAACCACAAAGTGGGCCGGTTGTTTCATTTGCTGATAGGCCCAAGCATAATAAATCGACTGGGGAATCCAGCGGCCAATGTTGATGGAATTGGCACTTGTCAAAGGCCTCTTACCCATCAGCTCTAGGTCCATAAAAGCTTGTTTCACCAAAGCTTGACACGCATCAAAATTGCCCTGCACTTCAAGAGCATGCACATTTTTTCCGACGGTTGTCAATTGTTGCTCCTGGATCTGGCTGATCCGCCCACTGGGATACAAGATGACGACATCGATTCCTGGAAGATCTAAAAAACCCTGAGCTACAGCCGAACCGGTATCACCAGAAGTTGCGACCAACACCGTCAGACGTTCCTGACTGGTCTTCGTCAGCAATCTCGCCATAATCCTCGCTCCAACATCTTTAAAAGCAGCCGTTGGCCCATGAAACAATTCCAAAACATGCAAACCATCATCCAATTCGACTAAGGGGATGTCAAAGTCCAAGGCGTCGGCCAGCAGGTCTTTTAGAGCAGCTTCTTCAATGCATGAACCGACATAATGCCTGAGGACCTCATGCGCCAATTGAGGCAATCCCATCGGGGTATCCACTATTCGATTCCAGTCCAAAACGGGAATATGTTCCGGAAAATAGAGTCCCCGGTCTGGAGCAATACCGTCACGCAGCGCACGTTCAAATGAACGTACAATGGAGGGGTCAGTGAGGCTATAGAAATTCATTCAATGATACGGCTTCCTCGGGCTGAAATCCGAGTTTGGTGGATGTCACAGGCCATGCCTTCATTTCGCATGAAGGCTTTTAATTCATGGGCTACTTGGGCACTATCATCAGTGGTCAGGGTCACCCAAAATGTCGACGGACCACTGCCTGAAATACCACCAGCGATGGCTCCGTGCCGCATCGCGATGTTGCGAATTGACTCAAAATGAGGAATCAACCCAGCACGGTGTGGTCCTGCCAGCAAATCTTCCAATGCGAGAGCAGCAAGGGCACCATCACCTTGGTAGCAACCCGCTGTAAACACCCCGAGCCATCGCGCCTGATCCACAGCATCTTTAAATGAAACGTTCTCTGGCAGCACTTTACGGGCATCTTCTGTTCGAATCGCTACATCGGGATGCAGAACCACCACATGCCAATCCACGGGAAACGGAATGGACACGGGCAAACCGCGAGGAGGACACAAGACCAACCCTCCCATCAAGGCAGGCGCTACGTTGTCAGCATGACGCGATCCACTGGCCAGTGCTTCTCCATCAAGAGCATGTGTTAACAAAGCTTGAGGGCTCAGCCCTGCGTTCAACAATGCATTCAATGCAAACACAGCACCAGCAGCGCTCGCTGCACTTGAACCGATTCCACTTCCAGGCTTGATTTCTTTGAAAATATCCAATTCCAATCCACAGGGATTACCGAGCGCCTTCAACAAACTCTGAGCCGCCACTCCAGCAACATTGAGAGACGTCTCCAATGGGAGGTCTGCACCTTCGATAAGCCGAATGTTCACGCAGCCGACAGCGTCAGTACGTCGCATAACAAGCCGTTCACCTGGTCCTGATAAGGCGCATCCCAAACCATCAAAACCAACATTGATATTGGCCAAGGTGGCAGGGGTCCAAACGGAAATCTCAGTGCGGTGCATGGTTTGCTTTATTTACCTGGAAGCAGTGTGTAAATATCCGAAAAAACACCACTTGCCGTCAATTCAGCTCCCGCACCACTTCCTTGGATGACAAGAGGCTTTTCGGCATATCGTTGGGTTTTTATGGCCAAGGCGTTGTCTGAATGTTTTAGCCCATAAAATGGATGGTCAACCGAAAGCCTTTGCATTTGAATACGGCATGAACCTGCCTCCCATGATGCAATCAGTCGCATGCGCAATCCTGACCGCTTGGCATCATCAAATTCTTGTTGCAATTGACTCCCCCATTTTTTCAAATTCATCATGAACTCCTCCTTTGTTCCATCAAAGGCCGCTTTCGGTAAAAAGCCTAGGTTCTCTATGTCTATCATCTCCAGCTGATCGCCAGCCTCTCGGGCAAGAATGAGCAATTTTCGTGCGACATCCACTCCCCCCAAATCCAATCGAGGATCGGGCTCTGTAAACCCCTTTTGCTTTGCGAGTAAAACGGCTTCAGCAAAGGAACTTCCTTCATCCATCTCGCTACAAATAAAATTAACAGAACCGCTCAAAACGGCTTCCATCCGTAAAACTTGATCTCCCGATTTCTTCAATTCGCGCAACGTTTTGATGATTGGCAAAGCCGCTCCTACGTTCGTTTCATTCAGAAATCGAGCATTGTTCGGGTGTCCCTTCAACACCATACGCTCCCAATCCTCTTGCGCGCCTGTGGCTGCAATTTTATTGGATGTCACTACTGATATACCCGTTTCTAGGTTTTTCAAACACAGAGCTGCAACGTCCGCAGAGGCTGTATTGTCCACCCACACAGAACGATCCAATCGCATCGCGGCAAAGGCTTCCTGGGCCTCCGAAATCATTGTCATCGGCTCTCCCTCTTGCAAACACGTCTTCCATGCATCCAATAGAATTCCCGATTCATTCACATGAAACGTTGAACTGTTCGCAATGCCTACTACCCGCATTTCCACATCCTCTTCCAACAACCGCTCTTGCGCACCCTGCAGTTGACGCAACAACGCAGAACCGACTTGTCCTACACCAGCGCAAAAGAGATGCAAGCGACGCGTGGGAGGCTCGAAAAACACACGGTGCAACGCTCTCAGCGCGACGTCGACATCAGAACTGCCTAGAACGATTGAAATATTGCGTTCTGTACTTCCTTGAGCGATGGCGCGAATATTGATTTCTTGGTCTCCAAGTGCCTTAAAGGCCTTCCCACTTAAACCAATCTCGGAAGCCATGCCCTCACCCACCAATGCGACAATGCTCAGGTCAGAATCCACTCGAATTGGAGACAGACGCCCTAAAACAAAATCAGCCTCCAACTCTTCATGCAAAGATGCCAACGCTGCATCCAGGTCTTCATCCGACAATCCGATGGTCATGCTCTGTTCAGAAGAACTTTGAGTAATGAAAATCACATTGACCTGCCGCTGTGCCAAAGAAGAAAATATTCGCCTTGAAAATCCGGATCGTGCAATGGTCACGCCACCTTCGAGCGTAATCAAGGAAATATTA
>CAJWIF010000049.1 GCA_913041135.1 uncultured Flavobacteriales bacterium | reverse complement strand
AGGCTGTGATCGCATCTTCTCCAAACGTTTCATAGAAATCACCCACCCGAAAGAGCAGCAAGGTGTCCGGGTATTTGGTCTTTACCCGGTTGTACTGCTGCATCAGGGGTGTTTCCTTCCTGGCCATTTGACTGGTCAGGCCACCTTGAGGCCAGTTTGGGAGTCTTCGTCGAACCGGCTTTCCGCATAGGCGCGGTTGACCGTTAACGTTTTGTTTTCAGTTCCAGGCATTTCAAACATCGCGTCATTCAAAATGGCTTCCATGATGCTTCGCAATCCTCGTGCACCCAATTTGAATTCCACGGCTTTTTCAACCATGTAATCAAGTCCTGAACCTTCGAATTTTAGTTCAATATCATCCATTTCGAAGAGCCGAATGTACTGCTTGCACAAAGCGTTTTTGGGTTCAACCAAAATGCGTCGCAATGCAGCAGGGCTTAACTCTTGCAGGTAGGTGATGACTGGAAAACGACCAATCAACTCTGGAATTAAACCGAAACTTCGCAAGTCTACAGGGGCAACATATTGAAGGATTTCATCGGATTCAATTGAGATCCCATCTTGTTGATACCCCATTGACGAGCGCTTGATCCTGCGTTCGATGATTTGTTCTATTCCAGAAAATGCACCGCCACAAATGAACAGGATGTTCTTCGTGTTGATACTGATGAGCTTCTGTTCAGGATGCTTTCGTCCCCCTTGTGGTGGAACGCTCACATCTGCGCCTTCGAGCAGCTTCAAAAGAGCTTGTTGAACCCCTTCTCCGCTCACGTCACGTGTGATTGAAGGGTTGTCGCTTTTGCGTGCGATTTTGTCAATTTCGTCAATGAAGACAATGCCACGTTCTGCGCGTTCTACATCAAAGTCGGCGCTTTGAAGCAAGCGGGAAAGAACACTTTCGACGTCTTCACCAACATAGCCGGCTTCTGTCAAAACAGTCGCGTCCGCAATGCAGAAAGGCACGTCAAGCATGCGCGCTATGGAGCGAGCAATCAGTGTTTTTCCGGTGCCAGTTTGACCGATCATGATCACGTTGGCCTTGTCAATCTCCACATCATCCCCTGTGGGAGTGTAGGACAATCTTTTGTAGTGGTTATAAACGGCCACGCTAATGGTACGCTTCGCACTTTCTTGTCCGATGATGTACTCATCGAGATGCTGCTTGATTTCAGAAGGAATCTTCAGATCGAGATCGGGTGCAGTTGATTTCTGCACGCGTTCCTCGCGAATGATGCTTTCGGCCTGTTCAATGCAATGGTCACAGATGTGGCCCGTAACTCCTGCAATGAGAACCGTAACATCGTCTTTACTTCTGCCGCAAAAAGAGCAGTTAATGGGCTGTTCACTCATGATGATTCGAAAAGAATGTGGGCTACATTATTTGCGCTCAAGAACTTCATCGATCATACCGTACTCCTTTGCTTCGGCAGCAATCATCCAGTAGTCTCGGTCTGAGTCGTTCCAAACCTTCTTGGATGTTTGTCCCGAATGACTTGCAATGATGTCGTAAAGTTCTTTTTTAAGCTTCTGAATTTCCCGAGCCGTAATCTCAATGTCGGAAGCTTGCCCACTGGCTCCTCCGAGTGGCTGGTGAATCATTACACGGCTGTGCTTCAATCCGGTTCGTTTGCCTGCTGCTCCTGCACACAACAAAACAGCTCCCATCGAAGCTGCCATGCCCGTGCAAATAGTCGCAACATCCGGACGGATATACTGCATGGTGTCATAAATACCCAACCCAGCATAAACAGACCCTCCTGGAGAGTTGATGTAAATCTGGATGTCCTTCGTTGGGTCAGTTGATTCCAAAAAGAGGAGCTGAGCTTGGACGATGTTGGCGATGTAATCATCGATTGCCGTTCCTAAAAAGATGATGCGATCGGCCATCAATCGTGAAAAGACATCAACCTCACGAAAAGGCATTTGACGCTCTTCAATTACGGTACGGGTCATGTTGTCGGCACCATAGGCGAAAGAAATGTAATCCCTCACGGTTTGGCTGCTGAGTCCGCGGTCTTGTGCTGCGTACTTCAGGAATTCATTGCGGTCTGTCATGTCCCAAAATTACACTGCAAAAGCCTCCCATAACGGGGACTTTATCCAAAGACTTTTGAATTTTGTACACGGTTCAATTCACAGCGAGCCTTCAGGAACCACGAAAAGATGTTTTCACCTCAACGCACAGCAGCCGCAAGCTTGGCGAAATCTTCGTAGCTCACCTGCTTTTCTTTGATGTTGACGCGGGTTTTGAGGTTGTCGACTACCTTCCGTTCGATGATGAGGTCAGCGATGCGGCGACGCTCTTCTTCGTTGGCCAGTGCATTCTTCGCGAAGTTGTCCAGCATTTCACCTTCCAACGGCATGCCGTATTGCGCATACTGAGCTCCAATGACCCGTTTCGCTTCTTCCTCCAACTCTTCAGTGGATACGCGCATATCGGTATCTTTCATAACGGCTTGTTGCAATAACTGCCAGCGCATGGATTCGGCGTAGTTGGGGTATTCCTTTTCCAATTGCTCGTCCGAAAGCGGCTTTTCATTGGACATCTGAATCCAACGCTTCAAAAAAGCATCGGGCATCTGAATTTTCATGTGATCAATTAGATCCACGGCAAAACGACGACGGAAAACAAATTCAGCATCACGGTCAAATTGCATGCGCAGCTCCTCAGAAACTTTTTCGCGAAAATCCTTTTCAGAGCTCACGACATCCTTGCCCAAGACCTTGTCCCAAAGCGCCTGATCGTTTTCATGCGGAGCGAGACGTTTGACTTCCTTGACCTCAAATGAGAACATGCTTTTTATGTCATGCGCTTGGTCGTGGGTGATGCCGAGCAACTTGCCCAAGTCGTCATGGTTATGCGAAACTTTGTGCGGGTCCACTACGAACGTATCGCCCACTTTTGCGTCTACGAGATTCTTCTTGGTTCTCCGATCATCCAAGTGTTCCAATGCAATGTTGGAGTCATGGGTGATTCCATTTTCCAACACAGCGTTGTCCAATCCGAGTTCGGTGAAAGTCCCCATGAGTAAATCGGTGTCATTGGCCATTTCCGGCTCGCTGATGGCACCGTGTCGCCGTTTGTGGTCGGTCACACTCGCTTCGATGGCCTTCTTGTCCACCTTAATGATGTGCCGTGGAAACTTTGCGCTTCGGCCGAAGGTCAAGTCAATGGTTGGGGCTAGACCAATCTCATAATCAAAGGTGAACGAACTTGGTTTTTCCCAGTCCCCGGAGGATTCCGTATTCGACTGTGGAATAGGGTTGCCAAGGATTTCCAGTTTTTCCTGTTGGATGTACTGTCCCAAGTGCTCTGAAATGATTTTATTCATCTCCTCTGCGAGAATGGGAGTGGCATATTGCTTTCGAATCATCGCCATCGGCGCCTTCCCTTTTCTAAAGCCAGGGATTTGCGACTGCTTGCGGTAATCCTTTAAAATCTTGTCAACGCGATTTTCGTAGTCACTGGGTTCAACAGTAACGGTCAAAGTAGCGGTCAAATCATCGATGTTGTTCCGGTTGATTTGCATGGTTCAGTGGGGATTGGTCAGGTACGAATCTGCACTGAAATTCGTTCTTGATTCCGTGGTTGTATGTTGCTTCTTCCCAGGCTGTGCGGGTGGAGGGACTCGAACCCACACACCTTGCGGCACTAGATCCTAAATCTAGCGTGTCTACCAATTTCACCACACCCGCAGTCCTGAGAAGGAGTGCAAAGGTAGGAATCCAAATATTTCGATGGAACTTGCAGGCAGATGAAATTCAATATTTTTATCAATCAGGGTATGAAAGTGCCGCTCCTACTCATTATCGCTGCACTTGTGCTGCCTTTTTTAGTTTCCGGTCAAGCGTCTCAAGATTCGGTGCGACCGGCGCCTCGCGTTAAGATTTTAAAAGCGGATGTGATACTTCGGGACATGGTTCAGCCTGACGTACAGCGACTTGTGGGGGATGTCACCTTGCAATTCAAGGAGATGTATCTGTACTGTGATAGTGCCTGGCGTTATGATGATGGGCGGTTCAAAACGATGGGAAACGTGCGCTTGGAAGATTCCGAGAGCACGATGACGGCTGCAGTGATGCAAATGAATCCGACGCTTCAAATTGTTGAGGCGTGGTCAGGGAGTGATGGTGAAGTGGTTATGAAGGCCGATTTGGGGGAGGTGTTTGCTCCAAAGCTGCGTTACAACATGGAACGGCGAACCGTTGATTTTGACGAAGGCGGCGCCATACGTCAAGAAGGAACTCGTATTGATTTTCAACAGGGAAAATGGATGGAAAAGCCGGCGGTTTTCATGCTGGGAGGTGAGGTTTCCATCATCGATGCCCAGGACCGAATTTTATCGGATTCCTTGCACCTGTTTCAAGCAGAAGAAAGCATTCAGTTTTTAGGGAAATCCATCATCCTATCCAATGATTCATCATTGGAAATGCATTGCTATCGTGGTCTTTATAATGGCAGCACCCGTTCAGGGTGGTTTGGTGGGACTGTGATTGACGGCATTGCGTGGGTGCGCCAAGACGACGTGATGCTGCAAGGGGACAGCTTGGTTTTACCGGCCGACTCCTTGGCACCAAGTGAGGCTTGGGGACATGTCGTTCTTCGGGATACAACAGGGAAGTGGATGTTGGAAGGTGAACAGGCGAAACAATTCAAGAAGTCTTCGGCGTCATCGCGAGGAACGTCTTTTTTATATGGGAATGAAAATGTACCTGCACGACTGATGGATGCGAGTAGTTCCGACACGCTGTTTCTCCAAGCGGATACCTTGCAGTTGGAAGCTCAATTCATCCTTGCTTGGCCTCGGGTAAAAATGGAGCAAGGCGCTGCCATCGCGCTGTGCGATACGCTAATCTGGAATGAGGTAGATAGTGTTATTGATTTAAGAAACGCGCCTCATTTGTGGTTGGAGGGGCAATTCCTGAGGGCTGATTCTGTGACGTTGAGCATGCGGGAAAACGCTCCGGATCGACTCCACGCATGGGGCCATGTGGGGTTGATGAACCCTGCGGGAGATTCCTGTTATCAGCAAATTGCAGGGAGGGATTTGCTCGGGCAATTTCAGCGGGGAAAACTGCGAGACATTGATATTTCAGGAAATGCCGAGTTGGTGTATTTCGATGCGGAATCGGAATCGGAAACTGCGGCTTGCGGGGAATTCAATCGTGCTGCCTGCAGTCGCTTGCAAATTGTTTTGGAAGGAGGAGAGGCCAAGACCATCGTGTTGCTCGATGACCCCTCCGGTGTATGGCTTTCTTGGGATTCCCCTGGAGCCAATCCAATCATTGAAAATCTGCAGTGGATTGACCCGCCAAGTTCCATTGCCGGTCAAATGAGCGATTCGGACTCACACCTCCCGGAATAAATTTGTATTCGTCTGTAAATCAACCCTCCCCATGCGCAAATCGTCGCGCTAGGTAGCGAGACATATGTGTTGGTTTGCACAGGGTCAACAACAGGCAAGACCTCAATAGATGGCAATTCAGCGGTCGAACGCGACCGCTGAATTGTTCCATTGATTGAATGGGATCGCGGATGAAGAATACAGCGTTTTTTAGAACATGCATGTCAGTTTGTTTCATTTTAAATGAAGTCATCTCATGCGGTCAGCTTCCGGGGTTTAGTCCTTTGGAGCATTTGAATTGGACGGAGTCTTCTTGGGCATTCGAGCACTGGACTGCTGTAGATGCCTTTGCGACAAGCTTTGCCTCGCCATTGGGAAGGCAAACGCATATTCGTGTCGATGGTGTTTGGGTCAATCCGTATCGGAATGTTCGCGGTCTTTGGGGACATTCAATTCCATGGGGAGAAGAGCATGGGCTGGTGTTGTTTGGGGGAGCTAGTCGCATTGAATACCCCGGAAATGATCTAGCAGCTTGGCATGTGATCTGGAGAATGGAAGGGCGAGTTGTCGCTGAGTCAAACGCATGGCATCCTTTCCTTGAATGGTCAAGTCCGCTGCGTTCATCTGACAATCAATCCGGGTCAAATTTGCGTTTTGGAGGATTGTTTGTCCGCGAATTTGAACGTGGAGACATGCAGTTTTTTTGGCAGTGGATGGAGCCTGCGTGGACGTTTGAGGTGAAGGTGTTTCTACAATGTCATGAAGCGATTCATGTCGGATTTAGCGGTCAATGGCAGCCTCGAATATGGGGGTTAAACTGCCGGGTATTCATCGACGGTTTTGCTGCGCATGTCGGGCTTGCTCCGGTCCCCTTGGGAGGATGGCGCGCCAGATGGGCTTGTTCTAAAGAGGCGGTCAATTGAATTGGGTTCGTTGTACTGTTTGTTTTTTGTGCCTTTCTCCGTCCGGTCTTTCTGGACAAACAGATGCCTTGGAACGGTTTCTACAAGAACAGGTTGTCTTTGGTGTGTGGACTCCGGATGAAGCAGCTTGTGTGGTAAATCACATCGAACTGTATGGCCGGCCGGTTGTGCCTCAAGAGGCTGGCGCAATTCGAGGGTTGCGTCCGTCATCCATTGCCTCTCTGCGAGAAGAGTCCTCCTGGCTTCTGCTGTGCTCAGGGGTTTTAGGGCAAGCGGATCGCAAGTCGGTCAATCGGACAAGTAGTTTGTACGCACGCGTTGTTTTTCCGAAGCCAGATGCTTTGATGGAGAGCCGCTGGAGTCAATCGGTGCGGTTGAAGAAGTCGGGCCATTGGGCGCTTCGGTTAGATCGGGGCTTAGAATCGAAGGGGCTCGAGCAAATTGCAGGATTTGCAACCTTTAAGAGGGCTAGAAAAAAAATGCAGTTCGTGGTGGGGGACCATGTTTTGCGTTGGGGAATGGGGTTGAATGTGTGGGACCAAAGTCCCTATGACGCGTTGAATCAATCCCTCGCAGCATTGCCTACGGCACATTGGTTGACCCCGACTTGGGGAGCCGTATCAAGCAATCATCGGAGTGGGTTGGCGATGACAGGTGAAGCGAATAAATGGCGCATTGCATCGAGTATTTCCGTTGCAGGGCATGTGCATGACGAGGCCGCTTTAGGTCCCGTTCAATGGCGGAATGTTGGATGGTTTGACGCCAATTCGGCGGATGGTTTGACACGCATTCGAGAGTTGCGTTGCTCACAATTGGTGCGCCGTCAATCCAATTGGGGGGCTGTTGGGATTGTTGGAGAGGGGGGCACGTTTCTTCAAAAGGACTCCTTGAAACATTGGTTCGGCTGGCTTGGGCTTCATGTGGAGGGTCATTGGAAAAACACGCGTTGGGCCGTGGAGACTATGCACCATGCAATGGGCCATGCAGTCCATTTGACTTGGTTACAAAGTCTAGGGCGTGATTGGGATGTCTATAGTTCTTTAAAACATCAGGAACATCCTCATCCCGCGTTACGATGGAATGATTCCAAGTCCAACCCAAGCATTCGGTTGATTGTGGGAGGGCAGAAAATGGAGGGCGTTCTATCCAATTGGAGTGGATCTTGGCGAGCTGAAACGGTAACACCAGCATTGGATCGTACGACGAAATCGATGCGCCTTGAGTGTAAAATTCAGTTACGTATCGATACGGATGCTCAGGTTCAGTACAAACTCCAAAGCCATGCTGAATCTGACATTCAAGGCTGGTTTCCCTCCCGTTTTCGTCATGCCTTGAGATGGCAATGGACCCAGGAAGGACACAAAATGCGCGTCCAAGTGAATTGGGTAGCTGCACAAAACCCTCCGATGAGATCGGGATTCGCGTTGACATATTGGCTTGAAGACAAGGGGGTGAAGTGGCGCTGGAAAGTCGCTGTGTCGGGTTGGAGAGTCGCAGAAGGACTGCAGCTTTATGGCTCTGAGCCAACACTATATGGAGTGGGTTCGCGCATCATGACAGGTGCCGGTAGTCGACTCGGTTGGTGGCTTTCTTATCAATTGAATGATTGGTTTACGGTTCAATGGGCTGGACACAGTGCTTTGAGGTCAGATCGCTTGACAAATACCTATTTGGGTTTTTCAACGGAAGGCCCGGTGCAAACAGCAATGGATTTTCGCCTGACTGTATCCCTGTGATGGTATCTTAGCGAAAATGAGAACGCCATGGCTACGACTGCCGATATAAAAAACGGGTTGGTGATGAATCACAATCATGGATTGTGGCAGGTCATTGAATTTCTTCATGTGAAACCTGGAAAAGGAGCCGCTTTTGTGCGGACAAAACTGAAGAATCTCTCAACAGGGAAAGTGGTGGACCACACCTTCAATTCAGGAGTAAAAATTGAGCCCATCCGCATAGAGGTACATGAATACCAATACATCTACAACGATGATGACAACTTTTACTTCATGAATCTGGAGACCTTTGAGCAGATTCCGGTTCAGAGTATCGTGATCAATGCCCCCGAGTTCTTGAAAGATGGCTTGGTGTGCAAATTGCAATTTCACGCTGCTGAAGAACGGGTGTTGAGTTGTGATTTACCGACGCACGTGGAGACGGAGATTACCTACACCGAACCGGGAATCAAAGGAGATACCGCTACCAACACGATGAAACCCGCGACAACGGATACGGGTGTTGAAATCCGGGTGCCTTTGTTCATCAATACAGGGGACAAGGTCAAAGTCGATACGCGAACAAAGGAATACGTCGAGCGCGTTAAGAAGTAACCATGGCTCATAGCGTTCAGCGACTCGAACAACGTCTTGAAGTTCAGGACTACAAGCTCAGTGCTTTGTTAGAGGTTACGCGTGGAATCAATTCACGGGCGACTGATCAACAGCTGCTCGAGATGTACCGAGAGAGTTTGTCGGAATTTTTGGGAATCAATCGACTGGTTCTTTACGCGTTTGATGAAGAGTGGAGGTGCTTGCTGAAAACAGGTGTGGATGGCGACATTCCAGAGATTACAGACGCATCTTTCTTTGATCAGGAAGGGCGAATTTCTCTCAATTCTACAAAAGGAGTTCAGCAGTTTGATGTGGTCATTCCTGTGACACACGATGGACTGCCTCTAGCCTATTTACTCGCGGGTGAAACCTCTGAAGGGCGCGGCGTGAGCCCGGTTGTCAAGCATCTAAATTTCATCCAAACCCTGACCAATGTTCTTGTCGTTGCGCTGCAAAACAAGCGATTGGAGGAAGAACGGGTTATTCAAGAAGCGACACGCAGAGAGTTGGAGTTGGCCGCGGACATGCAGACTTTGCTTGTTCCGACCGAATGGCCAGCGGATACGGATGTCGATGTTACGGCCTACTACCAGCCTCACCATGAAGTTGGGGGTGATTATTACGACGTGTTTTCTGTCGACGAAGAACGCTTGGTATTTTGCATGGCAGATGTCAGTGGAAAAGGAATTGCAGCAGCATTCTTGATGTCCAACTTCCAGGCCAATGTTCGAGCGATTTTCCAATATGAACCGGACGATTTAGAGGGGACCGTCATGAGGTTGAATAAGCGGGTGATGGAGAATGCGCGTGGAGAGAAGTACATCACCATGTTCGCAGGGGTTTATTATCGGACCACCCGTGAGTTTCGCTATGTGAACTGCGGTCACAACCCCCCTGTTCTCACAGCAGCAGATGGCACTTCCAATCAGCTGATGTTAGGGTCTGTTGGGTTGGGCATGTTCCACGACATTCCTTCGATTGAATCGGGTGTCGAAAAGGTGCAGCGGGGAAGTACGCTCGTATGTTACACCGATGGCTTGGTGGAACAGGAGAATGAAGAGGGGATTCCATTTGGCATGCAGCGTATGGAAGATATCATCTGTGAGCGCCGTGGAATGCCGGTTACAACGATTCAGGCAGCGTTGTTAGATGAGGTTGAGACATTCAGAGGTGACGAGCCTCGTTTTGACGACACAGCCTTGCTTGTCGCCCGTTTCAAGTAGAAGCTAGGACGTCTTCTTTTGATTCTCGGGGTCTTGACGCTTTCAAATCCAAAGCGAGCATGACCGCAAAAAATCCCCAGAATAGGGCGCTCGCTTTGTCGGTGTCTAAATAGTTGTTCAGGACTCCGTGAACGAAGTATGTCATGAGTCCCAAAAACACGCCCATGGCGAGCAGGCGGTCTTCTCGTTCGGACAAGACGCGTTGCAACCGGAATCCCCAATGGAGGCAAAAACCGAGCAGCCCCAGTACCCATAGCAATCCAGGGAACCCCTGTTCGGCCAATGGTCCGAGGTATTCACTATGTGCATTTCCTCCATCTGCATTGTTTGTGCTGATAATGGTCCGATCCTTCGAACGCTGAAATGGGGCGTAAACGAATTGGTATGTTCCAGCTCCCCACCCGACGATTGGACGTTCCGAAAACAAAGCCAACGCCGCGTTCCAACGATTGAGACGCTCTAGATTCGACGCATCGCTGGAGACGTTTGAAATGGACTCGACGTGTTCAGACAAATCATCGGAAGAGTCTTGGCTGTTTCGTTCAAGCTGAATAACCAAGGTGTCTCGAGCAATCCATCCGAACGCGAGCACAATTGCCCCAATGGAGAGGAGCGTTTTCAATTGAAACCCCGCACGCATGAGGCCCCAAAGTGCTGCAACCGCCGCAAGTGAAACCCATGCTGCTCGTGTATAGGACAGGATAAGACCGACAACAATGATGGCCAAAGCTCCAGCTAGCAATGCCTTGATAAAGGGGGAGAACCGTTTGAAAAAGAGCAAAGCGAAAAGGGGCGGAGTGACCATGGCCAATACGGCTCCATAGGATGTGTGGTCTTTAAAAAACGGTTTCATGACCCAGTGACCGGCATCTTTTTCAAATCCAAATCCAGCATGTCGGATCACGGTATAAACGACGACGATGCACAGCGGAAACACATAGGCCATGATGAACTTGTGTCGGTGTGCTGGTTGGTGGACAAAAAAGTGCGCCAAAAGCCACAAAAATCCAACAACGAACCAAAGGCGAGCCACGAAAAACTTGAAAGAAATGAGGGGGAAAGAGCTTGTGATGGACGTGATTAAAATCCAGGCCAGTGAAATGCTCACCAGCCGTGAAAATGGATGGTGTAAAACGCGTTGATCTACTGGCCATCCCCTGAATATTCTCAGGATAAACAGACCTAACAATCCGGCTAAAAGTGGTTCTGTGGGCAGGTACAACCCAATGCCGCCAAGTTCTAAATCTTCAAGACTTAAGCTCAGCGGAACGCAAGCCACCAATACCAAGATGAGGGTGTCAAGACGTGCGAAGGCCATCCAGACCATCCACATGACTGCGGGAAGAAACGCCAGCCAAGGCCATTCAAAATAAATGGCTGCAGCCAACGCCACAGTGAAGGTTCCAATGGCCCAGTAGGCCAGTCGTTGCATCGGATTCGATGCCATCACGCTGTCTTGGTCGACTTTAGATTTTCGGCTGCCAACAAGGCGAGCATTGCAAATACCAATACGCTGGCCACACTCATAACCACAATCAACCAACGAATGGGTTTGGCTTTTTTGTCAGCCGGAGCGGCATAGTCTACGATGAAAGCAGAGGGCATTTGCGTTTCTGCATCCAGCTTCATCAATTCGAATCGTTTCTTGAGAATGGCTTCTCGTTCATACGCCGCCTCGATGAGGTTAGAGAGCTTATTGAAGGTGTTGGCATACTGAGAGATTTCCGCCATTTGCAGTCGGATTTTTTCGGCATTGCCCGTTGAACCTTTGGCAATCGCCGTGGCATACTGCTCATTCAATCCTTCAATCTGTGTCGCGAAATCATACACCCCAAGCTCATATAGTTTACCAAGTTGCGTTTCCATGTCCAGGATCTCATTTTGCACTTGAAGCAAGGAAGAGGTCGCGTAGATCAAGGCATCGCTCGCCCGGTCATTCCGCAATCGATTGGAAACCGAGTCGGCTAAGAACGCAATATCATTGGCGATGTCGGCAGCAAGTTGAGGGTCGTGGTCTAATACACTGACTTCAATGGACCCATAGCGGGTCAGCCGTGCATCGACATTGGAGTTGTATTCTTTTCCGAGTAATGCTTGTGCACCAGGTGAGTTGCGCTCAATGTCGTAATGGAGCCATAGATCATATTTTTCAATGATGCGCGATCGAATGCGGTCAGAATTCAAAATTTGTAAAAGCCGTTCGGCATCTTCCGTCTCCCCATATTCAAGCAAGTCATTCCGCTTGACTTCTTCATAGAATTGTTCGCCGATAGAGTGTTGCGGCGTCGCGAACATGACGACGGAACTTTGGAATTGTTCCGTCATCATCAAAGAGACGACTGAAGCGAGAGCGGTTGTAGCGACGCCAATTAGGAAGAACTTCTTTCGGTTATTGAAAATGAAGTGCAGTAAGTGACTGGAGTCGAGGCGTTGGTTTTCGTTCATGAATCAGATTTCAACTTGGAGGAAGCAAAGGTATTCATCTTAGTGGATAGCAGCGAACGTAAGGTGGAATCATCCATGATTCCAGGAATGAATCCGGCCAAAAGGCAAGCGAGCAGGGTGACCGGAGCCATCCACCAAATATCGGAATCCCAACGCAGTCCGATGCCACATATTGCGCCGCATAACAGAGAATGCAGTACCAAGCTTTTGACCAGTTTCCACCATGCGGACCCCGGGTGCTTCAGAACGGATGCGATGCATTGTGCAATGACCACCAAAGCTTGAGTCAAAGCACTCGCCATTGCGCATCCCAACGCTCCATATTCAGGGATCCAAAGAAAGTTGAGTGCAATGTTTCCGAAGGCACCGATCGCGGCTACCGCATTCAATAGGCGTAAATCGCCCCGCGCTGTCAATAGTGTGCTGAAGACATACCCTTGGGCGAAGATGGCAAATGACACCATGAGCCAAGGTAAAATTGGAGCCGCTTCTGCAATTTCATGGTCGTAAAACAAGCGAAGAAAGGACTCGGGCCAAAAGCAAGCTGTCCAAGCGACAGCGCCGCCGCCAACGAGTAGCAATTGACTTGCTCCAATGGCCAAAGGGCGGACATCTGTTTTGTTTGCCAGCATGCGAGAAAAGTAAGGCAGCAATAGGGTGGCAAAGAGGTACCCTATCATATTGGCTGCTTCGAATAATCGATAGCTCATCGCATACCAACCGGCTTCTTTGGCTCCGTTGGTGGCCGATCGTTCCAACATGATCGCGTCCACACGGTGGTAGGTCATCATCAGCAGAAAGAGCAGAGCATAAGGCCAGCCTTTCGCGAGTTGGGTCCAGATGTTGGTAGGTTCAGAAGCGGTGTTTTCTAAAACCAAACGATTGATTCGAAGACGCCAAAGGGCCACAAGCCCTGCTATGAGAAGAGCGATGGATGTGCCGCCAAGCAACCAAATAATCTGAAAACCGGGTTGGATCGCAAGCAAAATCCCGAGTCCGACGAGCAGCAAAGAGCGGTCAAGAATGGAAACCCAGGCGTCGGTGCGGTGCGCGCCAAGTCCTTGGAGACCAGCGCGAATAAAGAGCACTCCGCTCAGGAGCGCTTGATTCAAACCGACCCAAACGAGCCATTCCAACGATTCTCCGCGGTAGCCCAACGCCCATCCCGTACCTATCAGGACCGTGAAATAAAGTGGGATCAAGACTCCTTTGGCCCTCCAACCTGCTGAATAAGCTGCTTGCCAGCCTGCATGGCGGCTGGAAATCAAACGGGTCATGTGGTTCGATAAACCAGCATCCAAGACAATATTGAGTAGAATACTCAAGCTCAACAGAGGAAAGTACCGGCCAAATTCCTCTGGGCCAAGTACATCTTGAATGCGCGCGTCTACCACGAGCAAATAGATCGGCTTGATGAGCAGGTTGAGCAGCATCAGCAAAGACAAGTGGGAAAGGAATTGCTTCATCGAGGGAGGGGGCAAAAGGACCTTGCATGCAAAGAACGGTATATGGCACAGAGAATTGTCAACCTATCTTAGCAGGCATGGCGCGCATTGCTTTAAACGCTCGTTTGCTGGTGGCAAATAAATTGGAGGGCATTGGGTGGTTTACCCATGAATGCTTCTCTAGAATAGCGGCGAACCATCCGGAGCACCAGTTTTTACTTCTTTTTGACCGCCGTCCAGACAGTATGTTCGATTACGGGGATCATGTTGAGGTCAAGCACCTGTGGCCTCCTGCTCGTCGACCCGTGTTATATGACTGGTGGTTTGATTACAGCGTGACACGAGCGATTCGTCGCTGGAATGCAGATGTGTTTGTCTCGACCGATGGTTTTCTCAGTCGCCGGACGAGCATTCCTCAATTGGCTGTGATGCACGATTTGAACTTCATGCACCACCCTGAGTGGATGCCGCCAAGTGAGGCTCGCTATTACCGAAGCCGATTCCCTCAGTTTGCATCGCTCGCGACAAGGTTGGTTACGGTGTCTAGCTACTCACAAAACGACTTGGTCGAGCAATTTGGCTTGGATCCGGATCGGATCGATGTCATTCCCAATGCACCGGCTTCCGCCTATGCTGTTTTGGATGAGGAGAGCAAAGCGTCACAACGCAAGCGTTGGTCTGAGGGGAAGCCTTATTTTATTTTCGTGGGAAGTCTTCATCCACGAAAAAACATTGAAGGATTGCTTGACGCATTTGTCGCGTATAAAACAGGGGGTGGTCAGGCACATTTGGTTGTTGTTGGATCGAGCATGTGGACAGAAGAGATGCGCGCTAGGGCAGACGTTCATTGGGTTGGGAGATTGGACCGAGTCGATTTGGCTTTGGCTATGGGAGGAGCATTGGGATTGGTGTATTTGCCTTGGTTCGAAGGGTTTGGCGTGCCAATAGTCGAAGCATTTGCTTGCGGGGTTCCTGTTATCGCGAGCAATGTGACGTCCATTCCTGAAGTGTGTGGTGGAGCAGAAGCGGCGTTGGTTGCCCCAGACGATGCGCAGGATGCTGCCCTGTGGATGGAGCGAATTGATCGAGATGCGGCTTATCGACAGGATTGTGTGAGGAGAGGGTTGGATCGCGCACAGGAATTCACATGGGATCTCTCAGCTGATTTGCTTTGGCAAAGCATCTTGAAAACCCTACCGGCATGAAGTTGAAGCCATGGGCCGAGTTGGGCCGGTTGGAAGCTGGATGCGATGAAGCAGGACGAGGATGCTTGGCCGGACCGGTAACAGCAAGTGCGGTCGTTTTGGGCCCTGACTTGGCGAAAGCATTGTGCGAGGAAGGCGTATTGAATGATAGCAAGCAGTTGTCTGAGAGAAACCGCGATGTACTCCGCATACGCATTGAATCGGAGGCAAAAGCCTGGGCTGTGTGCTTTGTGGATTCCGCTGAAATTGATGAGATCAACATCTTGCAGGCTTCCTTTGCGGCGATGCGGCGAGCGGTGAAAATGCTCAATACACGTCCTGATTTTATGCTCATCGACGGCAACCGCTTTCGCACAGAAGAAGGGTTGCCTCCTTTTGAGTGTTACATAAAAGGAGACGCGCGCTTTGCGTCGATTGCGGCAGCGAGCGTCTTGGCTAAAACACATCGCGACGAAAGGATGCGTGCGC
>CAJWIF010000048.1 GCA_913041135.1 uncultured Flavobacteriales bacterium | reverse complement strand
GCTTAGATGCAAGCACATCGACGCTAAAATTATTTCGAGCGATAAAAAAAGGCATTTCAGCGAATCAATAATTAACCGATTAACGCATTAGAATGGTCGTAAATTCGCATCATAAATAACGGTTATGTTTGAAAATCTGCAGGAGCGCTTTGAACGCGCTTTTCAAGTCTTAAAAGGAAACGGTCAAATTACTGAAGTCAACGTAGGCGAAACACTCAAAGAGGTTCGAAAGGCCTTGTTAGACGCAGATGTTGATTACAAGACAGCTAAAGAATTTACACAACGAGTAAAAGAAAAAGCGCTTGGTCAGGACGTTCTTACTTCCTTAAAGCCCAGTCAACTACTAATCAAAATCACCCATCTAGAATTGACCGATTTGATGGGGACTGCAGTTGCTCCTTTTCAACCCAAAGGAAATCCTTTTATTGTCTTGATGGCAGGGCTACAAGGAGCGGGAAAAACAACTCATTCTGGCAAAATAGGCTCATTGCTCAAGGAAAAGCATGGCAAAAAAACACTTTTGGTCGCTTGTGACGTGCATAGGCCTGCTGCCATAAATCAACTTCAAGTATTGGGAGAGGCAATGGACATAGAAGTCTATGCTGAAACAGAATCAAAAGATGCTCCAGGCATTGCAAAACGTGCGTTGGACCATGCCAAAGCAAACGGATTCAGTGCGGTCATCATTGATACAGCTGGTCGATTGGCAATTGACGAAGTGATGATGAAGGAGATTGAGGCCGTTCGCGATGCCGTTCAGCCTCATGAGATTCTGTTCACAGTTGATGCCATGACGGGACAAGATGCCGTCAAGACAGCCAAAGCGTTCAATGAAGTTCTTGATTTCACCGGAGTTATCCTCACCAAGTTAGATGGTGACACACGGGGTGGAGCAGCTTTAGCCATCCACTCAGTCGTCGGAAAGCCCATTAAGTTTGTAGGTGTTGGAGAGAAAATGGACGCCCTCGATGTGTTCCATCCCAACAGAATGGCCGAGCGCATTTTGGGCATGGGAGATGTCGTCTCTCTTGTCGAAAAAGCACAGCAGGTTATCTCTGAAAAGGAAGCCGCTGATCTGGAAGCCAAGATTCGAAAGAACAAGTTTGACTTGGAAGATTTCCTAAGTCAAATCCAGCAGCTCAAAAAAATGGGCAACCTAAAAGATCTCATGGGCATGATTCCTGGAATGGGAAAAGCCCTGCGTGGTGTTGACCTCGACGATTCCTCGTTTAAAAAAGTCGAGTGTATTATACAATCCATGACGCCTTCAGAGCGTGCAAAACCTGAGCTCATTGATGCAAGGAGAAAACAGCGTATCGCCCAAGGATCAGGCAACGACATTGCTGAAGTCAACCGTTTATTGAAGCAGTTTCAGGACATGAAAAAAATGATGCATCAAATGACCAAGGGCAAAGGAGGCAAGCGTAGCCGAATGGCTGGTCTCTCTTCACTTGGAAAGTAGAAAAAATGCAACTAATGACTTTACTTGACGGAAAAGCGACTTCAATTGCCATTCAGGAAGAACTGAAAATCGCTGTAACGGAGCGGATGAACAACGGTGGAAGCCGGCCACATCTCGCGGCAATCATCGTTGGGGACAATCCCGCTAGCAGGGCCTATGTAGGACACAAAATCAAAGCGTGTGAACGCGTTGGATTTGACAGCTCTCTTATTGAGTTGCCGGATAACATCCGAGAAGACGAACTCATTCACGAAGTTCAAATGCTCAACGACGACAAAAGTGTAGACGGATTCATTGTCCAACTTCCGTTGCCCAAGCACATTGATGACCAAGTCGTTTTACAAGCTATTCATCCCGACAAAGATGTCGATGGATTCCACCCGATTCATGCTGGACGACTGAGTTTAGGCCTCCCCTCCTTTCTCCCTGCAACCCCCGCAGGAATTATGGAATTGTTGGAACGGTACGGCATCGAAACCAGTGGAAAGCATGCCGTGATCATAGGTAGAAGCTCGATCGTTGGAACGCCGATGGCGTTGTTGCTGAGCCGCAATGCTCAACCGGGAAATTGCACGGTCACCATCTGCCATAGCAGAACTCAGGATTTACCCAGTATCACGCGTCAAGCAGACATTCTCATCGCAGCCATTGGTAAGCCTCACTTTGTGACTTCTGATATGATCAAACCCGGAGCGGTAATCATTGATGTTGGCATCAACCGCATCCCAGATGCGACCAAGAAGTCCGGTTCACGGCTCACGGGTGATGTGGACTACCAAGCAGCCGTTCAGGTCGCGTCAGCCATTACACCCGTTCCTGGTGGTGTTGGCCCGATGACCATCGCCATGCTATTGAAGAACACCCTTGAAGCCTCTGCATGAGCGCAACGTGGACCACAAACGATACGCGATGCATGGAGCACGCCTTGGAGCTCGCACAACGTGGATCGTTTGAAGTGGCTCCCAACCCGCTCGTTGGCGCTGTGATCGTGGATGCTGACGGACAGATTGTAGGCTCAGGTTGGCATGAAAGCTATGGAGGTCCTCATGCCGAAGTCAATGCTTTCAATCGCGTAAATACCGAAGATAAAGAGCGTCTGCATGACTGCACATGGTATGTTACACTGGAACCATGTAATCATACCGGACAAACTCCCCCCTGCACTGACTTGATTGCGCGGAATAAGCCTCGACGCGTTGTTGTGGCTACAGTTGACCCCAATCCATTGGTGTCAGGCAAGGGAATCATGCGCTTGCGTTCATTGGGAATCCAAGTGGACGTTGGCTGCAAAGAAGCCGAAGCGCTCTGGCAGAACAGGCGGTTCATCTGGGCCATGAAACACCAAAAACCATGGGTAGTCTTGAAATGGGCAAGCACCGCAGATGGTTTTTTAGATCCAAGGCTCTCTCATGAACGCACGACAAAAAGCGGCGGCGTAGCCATTACAGGTGAACAGGCGCGTGCGACTACCCACCGTTGGCGTGCTGAAGAAATGGGGATTCTGATCGGAGTCCAAACGGCTCTTGTCGATGAACCCACATTGAATGTTCGTGAATCAAAAGGGAGAAACCCCCAGCGGTTTGTACTCGACCCACACCATCGATTGCCTGACTCTCACTCCCTGTTTCAAGAAACAGCCTCCCAAACAAAAGCAATCCGAATCGTCTCCACGGACGCTGCAGTAACCGAAAACGACCAACACTGTCGCTGGAACCAGCAAGAAGGCATCTCCGGTTTATTGCATCGCTTACACATGGATTTTACGATTAACAGTCTTTTGATTGAAGGCGGCGCTCATACACTCAATTCGTTCATTGCCGCAGGGCAATGGAATGAGCTCAAGCGTTGGACCAGTCCCCAAGTATCGGAACAAGGGCTCTTGGCTCCGACGAAGCCCCACAATGCTGTGCTTCCGCCCTTCGGTGAGCACAACGGCATGGCCGGAGAAGATCGATGGGACCATTGGATTCACACCGATTCAATTGAATCTTTAAAGGAGTCTCGATAGACTTCTCAAATACTATCTGACCGCACTACGCATGATCTATTTACTTCTTTGCATCGCATGTTCAGCTGGTATTTTTTTACTCTTTCGAGCCTTTAAAGGCTGGGGAGCGCACACATTGCAAGCGATTGTGATCAATTACGGCGTTGCCGCTCTTTTAGGCTGGACCTTATCCGGAGGATTCTCTACTCTAAAAATGGCCTGGGGCACTCCGTGGGTCAACACAGCCATGGCCGTCGGCATCCTATTCATCTACTTGTTTCATCTTATCGCTCGCAGCACGCAAGAGTTGGGAGTGACTGTGACCTCCATTGCTGCTAAGCTGAGCATGGTGATTCCCGTTGCGGTATTCTTGGTTTTTGACCCAACCGATGAACCGGCACTGACCAAACTTCTAGCCGTTGGCTTGGCCGTTCCTGCCGTCGTGCTCTCCTCGTGGAAAAATGAAAAGCAGGCATCCAATCGTTCTTGGGTCATACCCTTGATTATTTTTCTTGGTGGCGGATTGATTGACCTGATGTTCGGATGGTACTCTGGCCCGGAGCATATGATACGTATTGAGTTCCGCTATCTCTTCGCTACAATCCCTTTTAGCGTTGCATTCATTATTGGTTTAGGCTTGCTCCTCAAAGCCAAAATTCGTACTGTGCCTTCTCACATTGATTACAACAAAACCATCACCTGGATCGGAGGGATCATTCTGGGAGTCATCAATTTTGGATCGCTCTACCTCCTATTGGAAGCTTTTGACAAACTTCCCTTGGACCGCAGTGCTATTATGCCCATTACGAATTTGGGCATCGTTTTAGTCAGCTCGTTGATGGCCATCTATGCCTTCAAAGAAAAGCTGAGCACCACCAACTGGATGGGACTGCTTCTTGGAGCCTTGAGCATCGGCCTGCTCCTCGCGCCTACCTGGATTAATTAATCCTCTGCGTTCTCCAATTCAAAAGACCGTTGAAATCGCTGCATTGGGTTTTCATCACGAGTCGCCCCCCATCGGAGTTCGCTCTCAGATTTGAAGATCTCAAAACGAGACGGCTCCGGACGGGCAGGCCAGTAATTGTCTGACATATCGACATCCGCAGTTTCCAACATGGGATCCAACGCAATGCGCACGGCAGGTGTTGGCGTCACAAACACCTTGGTCACGGTCGGCTCACTCATTTTCCAGATTTCAGCTGGAATCCGATGCAACAGCTTCTCTCCATTGTCCAATTCGAATTCGACAATCAATGGCATCACCAAACCGCCTTTATTCCGAAAGGTGATCTCATAGTAATTCTTACCACTCTGAAGAAGTGCAATCTCCTCAGTATTCATTTTTTCCAAACGCTCTTGAGACTCCACCTTATCCAATTCCAATACCATAAACGGATCGGTTATGGTATAGAAATCATGCAGTGATGGATCTGCCTCCAAATACGTTTCTGTGATGTAAGAAGCATCGCGAATTAAGGAAATGTCCGCGGGTTCATTTTCTGAAGCAGCTCGGTCAAAAGCAGATTCGACATCCGGGTTCTGGGTATCGATTTGCAACCAACGCACTTGGTCCAATGCCATGTCTACATGATCCGTTGTGTAGAACCATCCGCGCCAGAACCAATCCAAATCCACACTCGAAGCATCCTCCATGGTTCGGAAGAAATCAGCCGGAGAAGGATGTCTAAAAGCCCACCGACGCGAATACTCTTTGAATGCATAGTCAAACAGCTCCCGTCCCATAACCGTTTCACGCAGAATATTCAAAGCCGTTGCTGGCTTGCCATAGGCATTGTTTCCAAACTGATAAATCGATTCCGAATTGGTCATGATCGGACTGATCCTTGATTTATCTCCACCCATGTAACTCCGAATATCACGGGCACTCCCCCGACGGGTCGGGTAGTTCCGATCAAACTCTTTTTCGGTGAGATATTGGACAAACGTATTGAGACCTTCGTCCATCCAAGTCCACTGCCGCTCATCCGAATTGATGATCATGGGGAAGAAATTGTGCCCAACTTCATGAATGATTACGCTGATCATACCAATCTTGGTTCGCTCAGTATAGGTGCCATCAGCCTCAGGACGTCCACCATTGAAACAAATCATAGGATATTCCATACCAATCCACTTGGTATGCACACTGATGGCCACTGGATACGGGTAATCGATTGTGAACTTCGAGTACGTCTTCAGCGTTTGGGCTACGGCCTTCGTTGAGTATTGCTCCCACAAAGGGTTTCCTTCCTTGGGGTAAAAACTCATCGCCAAGGGAGAGGCTTTGCCTACACGGACGGCCATAGCGTCCCAAATAAATTTCCTGCTCGAAGCCCATCCAAAATCGCGAACATTCTCGGCGTCAAAGATCCACGTTTTCGTTCCGGCTTCCTTGTTCAATTCGGCTTCGCGCGCTTCCTCTTCTGTCACAATAATGACGGGCTGATCGTAGGCTGTTCTCGCTGCTTGCAAACGCTTTCGTTCAGTCGACGTCAATACCTCCTTCTCGTTTTTCAGCACGCCAGTAGACGCTACAACATGATCTGAGGGGACGTTAATTTCAACGTGATAATCGCCAAAATTCACCGTGAACTCTCCATTTCCAAGAAACTGCTTGTTCTGCCAGCCTTCATTATCGGCATACACCACCATGCGAGGATAAAATTGCGCAATGGTGTAGATGTAGTTGTCCTCTTCTTCGAAGTATTCATAGCCGCTTCTTCCACCAATGGCCATGCGGTCATTGATATTGAACCACCATGCCACATCAAAAACAAAGGATCCACCTGGCTTGATTGGATTGACCAAGTCAATCCGCATCATGGTGTTGTTAATCGTGTACGTCAGTGGTCTTCCCGATTCATCCGCCACATATTCAATATTGAACCCTCCGTCAAACGATGGCTCTAAACCTTGAATATCCTCAAAGGAGTTGCGATCGCGCATACTCGACTGCTTGATCTTGTGACTATCACTGTCTTTTGCCCGCACATTTTGATCCAGTTGCATCCACAAGTAACGCAATTCATCCGGACTGTTGTTGACATACAGGATACGTTCTTCGCCATCAATACGCTGGTTGGCATCGTCCAATGTGACGTCGATATTGTAATCAACTTGTTGCTGCCAATACGCATGTCCAGGAGCTCCAGAGGCCGTTCTATACACATTGGGAGTCGGCAGCTCTTGTCCCAACTGTCGGAACTTATTGGTGTTTACATGAGGAACTTGAGAACCTTCTTGAGACTGGCCGGCTGGAGAAAAAGCGCCAATGAAGAAAATCACAGCAAGAGCGGAAAAAAAGCAGGAAAAAGGAGTTTTCATGGGTTCATTCGAATGGGTTCCAATTTACAGAGAAAGCAATGCTTCTTCCTACCTTTCAGACACCTAAGTCTAGAATCCATGCTTCAGCGATTGAGTTCCACGTATATCGTCGTTTTTGCCCTGTTCTTTTGTAGCTGTCAACCGGAGCCATCTCAACCCGACTTGAGTGGGTCGCAAACGGACCCCATTCCATCCGAGATTTCTGATCCCCAGTCCTTTCGATATCTCGCTTTGGGAGATTCCTATACCATCGGAGAATCTGTCGATTCGAGCTTGCGGTGGCCAGAGCAATTGGTTGACCAGTTGTCAACATGGATGCCAGAAGACACCTTGATTGACCCTGTCATTGTGGCCACGACAGGTTGGACGACGTCCAATTTGAGTCAAGCGCTTTCTGAATCAGGCTACGAAGGGACAAGCTGGGATTACGTGAGCCTTTTGATCGGAGTCAACAATCAATACCAAGGGTTGTCTTTGGAGCAATACGAAGTCGAATTTACCGACCTGCTTGACCGTGCGATCACATGTGCAAATGGCCGACCCGATCGCGTATTCGTAGTTTCAATCCCCGATTACGGCTACACTCCATTTGGACAAAACAACCAATCCACGATCAGTGCAGAATTGCTTCTATTCAATGATGTGTGTCGAAATTTAACCGTTAGCGCTGGCGCAACCCATTTTAATATCACCCCCATTTCGCAGCAATGGCCGCAAATTGAAGGGCTTGTCGCATCGGATGGATTGCATCCTTCAGGTCAGCAGTACGGACTTTGGGTTGACGCATTCGCATCAGAAGTCAAGTCGCTTTTACGCCCCTAGCGTCACTCTTCTAACAAGGTGCCCGTGGATGTCGTTTCAAGTGTGACTTCCGTTGGATAGCCTCCGTGCAAAATCACGTCTCCCGGTGAGTTGATGACCACATATGCGTATTCTATCGCTGCAAATTCCAGTGGAATAACCCCTGATTGATTGACAAACGCATTCCGCGCTAGACATTGGGAAGCATCCAATGCACCCAATCCTGATGAATACACTTGTAGCACATCCGCATGACCATGCACCGTTGCCGATGTGGGCCCCGCGTGCAACTTGACCGTCACCGTATCTGCTTCCACATTCAAGTTCAATTCGCTAGAGCTTGCAAACGCCTCTACGGAAAGGCTTTCTCCTCTCCAAACAGAGTCCATGAAGAACTCACCTTGACCCCGCATTGCCAAAACATTCCACGTATCACTTACGATTTCGGCATGCACCACAACATCCAATCTTCGCGCCCACTCACACCGGTCCGAATGGCCAATCATAAGATGATCATCTTCCCACTCGGCTGAAGCATACGCCAAAAGGTTCTCTGGACCGGACCAGGTAACCGACACATCGGAGAGGGAATCCCATCGCCACGTCACGTCAACGTGATCGCGCAAAGTCAATGCTTGCAGCTCTTTATCGCTCCATGTTTGGGTCACCGTGACTGGGTTTCCAGGACGCATCCAACACGACGCTTCATTGGCATCGCGACAACCGCAACAGGCCAACAACGCGATGCCGATGACTCCAAATTGCTTCATCCTTGACTGGAGTGATGTCCCAAAGCCTTTTTAGCGGCATCCCAATAGGTATCCATTTCCTTCAATTCCATGTCGCTCATCGACTTACCAGCCTTGGTCACTTCCTCTTCCATGTGTTGAAATCGCGCTTTGAATCTCCGATTCGTTCGCTCAAGTGCCTCATCTGGATTGATTCCCTTGAAACGCGCATAATTGATGAGCGCAAAAAGCACATCCCCGAATTCATCTGCTGCGCGATCACTTCCTGCCGCCACTTCATCTTGAAACTCCTTCAGTTCTTCTTCCACCTTGGCCCAAACCTGATCTTCGTGATCCCAATCAAAGCCAACGCCTCGAACTTTATCTTGAATTCGATACGCTTTTACCAGCGAAGGAAGACTGTTAGGCACACCCTCCAAAACAGAGGAATTGCCCTCTTTCAGTTTGAGCTGTTCCCAATTCGCTTTGACCGTCTCCTCGTCTTCGGCAACCACATCCCCATAAATATGGGGGTGACGAGAAACCAATTTGTCGCAAATACCATGCAAACTATCGGCAATGTCCCATCCTCCTTTCTCTGCGGGTTGTTCACTGGCAATGCGCGCATAGAAGACCATGTGCAGCATTAAATCACCCGTTTCCTTGCGCATTTCCTGCAAATCACCGTCGAGTATGGCATCCGCCAATTCATAGGTTTCTTCGATGGTCAAATGCCGCAGACTTTCCATCGTTTGCTTCTTATCCCAAGGGCATTGCTCGCGCAATTCATCCATGATCACCAGCAAACGTTCGAACGCCTTCAATTTCTCTTCCATGGTATGCATGCCGCAAAGTTACGTCGCGCTACCTTCGAAGTCGAGATGTACCACGGTCTGAATCATCGACTCCTCATTCCCCTTCTTGCCTTTTGTATGCAAGGAGTGGTGTTGCAATCCCAAGAATTGGCTGCAACTCCCAACCATTGGTGTCCAACAGAATACCGGCTATCAGGGGGGTATTCACTTCCGCATCGCCAGGAGATGCGCGCACTGGTTACTGGACACGCATGGAGTACCTCATTGATTTGGGGCAAGCAACTCGAAGGAGGATGGTCCAGTCATGGCAATCGAGCGGGTGCATGGCAAGGCGTCGAAGTGGCTGGAACGTGGGGAGGAAGTAAAGACTTGGGATGGGTCGTCCATGCGATATGGCTCAACAGGAAGCCGCTCTTTGGAAACGCGTTTAGCGAATTTGGGCTTGGATTGGGATGGGCAACCTCTCCCTTCGACCCCTTGGAAGCTCCCCGCTCATTTGCCTTGGGCTCTCATGTAAATGCCGCCTTGAGGGCAATCATTGGATACCACTGGGACATCCGTCATTTCGGACGTCTACAGTTTGCCGGGGGACTCACCCATTTTAGCAATGGTGCCGTGGCACTCCCCAATCTTGGAATCAATCTGATCGGAGTCCACCTCTCCGTTATTCCTTCTAAAGACCGGTACCAACCGGCACTAAAAAAACTTGACCGTTTACCCGAAAAATGGGTCAATCAAGGATGGAACTACGAGACGACGGTGCGGGTGGGGGTTCGAGATATTGGGTTACCAGGGGGAGTCCTTCACCCCACGAGTACCTGGATGAATACCGTTCATTATCGGCATCAAAAAGAACACAACTGGAGCGCGGCAGCAGCTTTAGACCTCGGCTTGAACCAAAGTTTGCGAATCAACGGAGAACCTGACGCCTTATCCAATCCATCTAAGAGGATTCAGACAGCTGTTCTCATTGGAGCACGATGTCATTATGGCCGCACAGCGCTAACACTCCTGCAGGGGTGGATGATGAGCCATACAGACTCCGAATTGGGTACGCGTCACTTGCATACTGCACTTCAACATGCGCTCACACCTTCTTGGGGCATTGAGCTGGGACTCCGCTCATTCCGATTGCGCGCCGACAGTCCTTTCATAGGGGTGGTTTGGAGTCCTGTTGCCTCCAAATCATAACCCCTCTAGGTTAATGACTACGAGTGGCACTCCACCCATCATGGGCAGACCATACCGTATGCCGCCAAAAACATCAGCAAATCCGTTGTTGTCACTTGTCCGTCAGTATTGATGTCTTCAGGGCATGCGTTTTCTGAGATGAGCTCGCAAGACCCATCATCCCACACCGCTTCCGGATTATAATTAGAGGCGTCTGGCCAGGTACAACCGGCACATGATTCCACTTCGCACGAACCATCATCAACTCCTGCATCAGGATTGTAGTTGCACGCAAACGCATAGGTACACCCCCCTACGGTGCCTTCAGGAGTATTCCATTGACCAAACAAACCAAGCTGTTCCATATAAGTCCAACACGTGAGCCAATTGGATTGATCCGGTGAAAACGCACCGATGTAATTGACCGGAATAAACCAATCAATGGATGGCAAGTAAACATCATCGATGATCAATGAGTCCTGTGCTGGAGTCAAATCAATGGGGTCGATCACAAATCCTGATTCCGTAGCAAACACAAAATCACAGCCAGGGTCCGCTGCAGCATTGTTGTTCGCTATAAAGTGGGCTTCAACTTCTTCTTGTCCATTCCAAACAAACCCTTCATTGTACAGGATCATTTCAGATAGGGCTGAGCTATCTCCGATGCTCCAAAACCGATTGTTTTCAATGAGCGTTTCTCCAAACAGCAAAAGTTCCCACGCATCGCATGGATCTTCATCTTCAAAATCGATTCCAAGCTCAAAATTGAGAAACAAGCTGTTGTGCAGGCGCACGCCTGCTCCGTTGTGCAGTCTGATAGCCGTCGCTTCTCCCCGTCCTACATAGGTTTGATTGTAGAGCAACGGATTGGAAAATGGCATGAATGTCATGTCCACGTCGAATTCTTCATAATCGTCTCCTTCGTAATCGCCCGCCATTTCTCCTGCACCACTGAGTTCATCGGTAATGACAAAAATGAATTGACCGTTTCCCTGCCACCCCTGGTCGTATTCCAGACCATCCTCTGCATTGAACGCAAGGCCTAGATGGCGCACATTCACGGCACCTCCAAAAATTTGAATGCCATCATCACCGCTCGCTACCGCTTCAATGTAATCCACGGTGGTTGTACTTCCGACGCCACACAACGTAAACGCGTTGGTCTCTAAGCCATTTCCAAATTGACTGATGCCCCGTGAAGTTGATCCATGACGAATGCTCAAGAATTTCAAAATTCCAGAAGAGCCATCAGGATCCGTTCCATTCCCATACACATGCCTGCTTTGTCCTGACAAATCTTCGATACCCTCAACTGTATCATCTCCGTCATACGTATTCAATGCACCGTTGCCACAAACAATCAAACCTCCCCACATTCCTCGGAGGTCATACCCCGAACTTCCGTCCATGGGGTCCCCTTCGTACGTGAAAACAATGGGGCAATTGGATGTGCCTTCCGCTTGTATTTCCGCTCCTGCTGCTACGACCAAACTCCCCGCCTCTTGACTGAATATGTAGTCCTCGCGCAACGACGGATTGCCATTTGGCAAAGTATACGTCAACGTGTCAATCGCTAACGCTTGTCTCCCCATGATGACCGTTCCGGGGTCAATTGTCAATGCATCACCTGCATTGACAAAAACGGTCTCTGTTAAAACGTAGATGCTATCGCACGTCCAATGGACAGTCCCCGTGCCCGACCCCTCTCCATCATTCACATACGTCAACGGCCGGTCTCCGATGGTTGGACATGCGCACGATTCGAATTGAGCCCACATGGAAACAGGCAACATGCTGCCCATGATCAACACCCATCGAATAACTGCACGCCACATGATCCCTGGTTAAGCATTTAAAATACGAATTTTTAACGGCAATTCCTCGTGTTTCGCCTCACATACTTAAAATCAAGCGCTAAATTTACCCCATGGAATGGAACGTAGTCTTACTCGCTATCGGCTTGATCGGTTTAGGTTTTGCGGGGATATCCATCAAGCTTCTGGTGAAGAAGGATGGCGAATTTGCAGGAACCTGCGCCAGTTCGAACCCTTTACTGAAAGACGAATCAGGGACGTGTTCTGTTTGTGGTGCCCGCCCTCAAGATGTCTGCTTGAGTGAAAACCCTGCAGACAGCCCTGCTCAAAGTTGATCCTCAGGGAGCAACGCTTGATCCCACCCTTCCGTCACCCAATACACGTGTGTGGCGTTTTCTGCGGCTGAAATGAAGTAAGCTTCAATCGCTTCCTCGGGATGGTTGTCTCGGTATTCCTTGATGAAGGACCTTCCGCGAACAGGACCCCACACCATACAAGCTGTTGCAAGGGCGTCGGCCGTAGAGGCATCCACTGCTTTAATCGTGACACTCAACAAAGCGTGCGTTACAGGGTACCCCGTAAAAGGACTGATGGTGTGCGAGCGTTTTACACCATCGACTTCATGAAATTTCCGGTAGTTCCCACTGGTACAGATGGCCGCATCCTGCACGTTCACAACCACCTGTAGAGGACGTTCACCCCATGCCGAGTCCACTGGGCGATCGATAGCGATCCGCCAGGGTTGACCGTCGTTGCGGACTCCCATGCACTTGACTTCACCTCCCACTTCTACCATGTAATCAGCCACTCCGTGTTCCACCAACGCATCCCCGAGTAAATCCACGGTCAGTCCTTGGGCTATGGCATTGAAATCAACGGAGGTTTCACGGTCTCCCTTTCGCACATGTGTTCGCTGGTAAATCCTGCCTTCTTCAACTTCGTCCAAGTCAATCCGGTCGGTTGTCATGCCGACATGCGGTAAAATTCTCTCAACATCCTCTCGAGCAACCGAGGTCATGTTTTTCAATCCAAACCCCCATAATTCTACCAAAGGATGAACCGTCGGGTCGAAAGCTCCTTTTGAAGCAGAATGCATCTCCAAGCACTTATCCCATAAGACCGACCACAAACGATTTGAATCCTCAAATGAGAACACTGTTTGATCGCTCTTAAATGCATTCACCGCATTGATGCGCGAGTCAGGACGCCATAGATTGAACTCGACATCAACTTGCTCCAATACCTCTTCAATGATTCGCTGATCTACAGAGTCTGCTCCGTGGTATTTGATGACATACGTCGTTCCCTGCGTGTCTCCTTGATGCACGATGTTCTGCTTGGCAATCACCCCGTCCTCAGATGATCCACAACCACAAACAACAACAAAGGCCCACCCGAATAGGAAGGCCTTGTTGACACGGGCAAAAAAGATCATTTTATCCTCCAAAATCGTCAAAGCTGACATTCTCTTCAGGAACACCCCAATCGTCACACATCTTCAGAACCGCTTGGTTCATCAATGGTGGACCACAGAAATAAAATTCAATGTCCTCTGGAGAATCGTGGTGACTGAGTTGGTGCTCAATTACGGCATTGTGCACGAAACCCAAAAAACCATCTCCTTCATCTGAAACATCGGTCTTGACTTTCCAATCGTCCTCGTCAGAGGGTTCTGACAACACAACATGGAAATCAAAGTTGGGGAATTCCGATGCAATCTTATTGAAATCATCCAAGTAGAACAACTCCCGCTTGGAGCGACCTCCGTACCAAAAAGTCACCTTCCGATCCGTCTTTACAGTATGGAAAAGGTGAAATAAATGAGAACGCATTGGAGCCATGCCTGCACCGCCTCCGATGTAAATCATTTCGGATCCAGTTTCCTTGATGAAGAATTCACCATACGGTCCAGAGATGGTCACTTTGTCGCCCTCTTTTTGTCCAAACACGAAGGAGGAACACACCCCTGGGTTGACTTGCATCCACGCATTCCGAGCGCGATCCCAAGGCGGAGTAGCGATCCGAATATTCAACATAACAATGTTTCCTTCAGCCGGGTGGTTTGCCATCGAATAAGCCCGTACAATCGGCTCATCAGTCTTCATCTGCAAATCCCATAATCCAAACTTATCCCACTCGTTTTGGAACGTCTTAGGGTCCTTGTGGTGATCTGGATGCGCTGTTACGTCCATAGTTTTGAAATCGACCACCGTCTCAGGCACATCAATTTGAATGTACCCCCCTGCCTCAAATTCCAAGTGCTCACCATCAGGAAGTCGGACTACATATTCTTTAATAAAAGAAGCTACATTGTAGTTGGAGACCACTTCGCATTCCCACTTCTTGATGCCAAAAACCTCCTCAGGCACACGGATTTCCATGTCCTCCTTGACCTTGACTTGGCATCCCAATCTCCAATTGTTCTGGATTTCTTTTCGGCTAAAGTGTGGCTCCTCTGTTGGGAGAATACTTCCGCCTCCACTGTCAACCTGGCAACGGCATTGAACGCAAGTCCCTCCGCCTCCGCAAGCAGATGGCAAGAAAACACCATTGTTACCGAGTGTCGTGAGCAACGTGCTACCTCCACCGACTTGCAATGTTCGTTCACCGTTGATGACAATGCTCACATCACCGCTTGGTGAGAGCTTCGCTTTCGCAAAAAGAAGCAGTCCTACAAGAAGCAGAATAACTGCTAAAAAGAACGCAATGGTCAGTACTATCGTCGTCGCCATCTCTATCAGATTTCAATGCCCATGAAACTCATGAAGGCAATGCCCATGAGTCCGGTGATGATAAACGTAATGCCCAAACCTCTCAAAGGTGCTGGAACATGTGAATAACGGATTTTCTCACGAATGGCTGCGATAGCCACAATGGCGATCCACCAGCCAACACCTGAGCCAAGTCCAAAAACAGTTGCTTCTCCAATACTTGGATATTGACGGTCTTGCATGAACAGCGCACCACCCAAGATGGAGCAATTCACGGCGATCAATGGAAGAAAGATTCCCAAAGCACCATACAAAGCCGGCGCGAATTTCTCGACGATCATCTCAACCAACTGCACCATGGAAGCGATGACAGCGATGAACATGATGAAACTCAAGAAGCCCAAGTCCACGTTTGCATAATCTGGACTTAGCCAAGCCAACGCCCCTTCCTTCAGGACATAGTTCTCTAACAAATAATTGATTGGCACTGTAATTCCCAAAACGAAAATTACGGCAAGCCCCAATCCATTGGCTGTTTTTACCGTCTTGGAAACGGCCAAATAAGAGCACATTCCCAAGAAGTAGGCGAAAATCATGTTTTCAATGAAGATGCCTTTGACAAAAATGTTGAAGTATTCCATCAGTTCTCCTCGATTAAAGCTTGGTTGCGACTACGCTGAATCCAAATGATAATGCCCACAGTGATCAATGCCATCGGAGGCAAAATCATCAAGTTGTTGTTTTCATAAAGCCCGCCTTCACTGATAAACCAGCTTGTTGGCAAAAACTTCACTTGTCCCATTCCAGGAAGGGATATCGCTCCGCTACCAAAAACTTCTCGGACGATGGATACCACAAGCAAGATCCATGCGTAGCCCATGCCGTTTCCAATCGCATCCAAGAAAGACGGTCCAGGTTTGTTGGCCAGCGCAAATGCTTCCAAACGCCCCATGATGATGCAATTGGTAATAATCAGGCCTACAAATACGGACAGCTTTTCTGAAATGTCCGGCTGGAACGCCTGCAACACTTCGTCCACAATGATGACCAAAGAGGCCACAACGACCAATTGTACGATAATGCGGATACGGTCTGGAACCATATTGCGCATCAACGAAATGATGACGTTTCCGCCGATCATAACGAACAAGACCGACAAGCTCATGATGACCGCTTGCTGCAATTGTACTGTAATTGCCAATGCTGAACAAATCCCCAAAACCTGAACGGTAATCGGATTGGAGTCGTTGAGCGGATCAGACAATAGCTTCTTATTCTTTTTGGAGAACAGAGACTCTTTCTTCTGAGTGACCGCGGGGGTGGTTTCCGTGCTCATTTTTGTGCGCGGGTTTGAGATTGAGATTCAAAATAGCGGAGATATACCGCCAACGTTCGATTGATCATTTCATCCACTCCTTTCGACGTAATCGTTCCACCAGTAATA
>CAJWIF010000047.1 GCA_913041135.1 uncultured Flavobacteriales bacterium | reverse complement strand
CCGCGCTCGAATTGGGTCGGAGAAGACAACGTTCTCTTCAACGACCTGAATCCCCTGCTTTTATTCGTGCTTCGTCTGATGTCCAACGGCGATTTGTTCTTCGGTTAACTGATTTGCAGCATGAGGAGTTTTGGATCATTTTGTTGCGTCGATCCAACGAAATTATTGCGGAGCTAATGATCAGTCGAGGGGGGCTGACAGGTACAGTGGCTGATCCAAAGATTATTTTTGGAAAGGCGCTTGCGTTTCGAGCTGCGGCAATTGTTGCAGTTCACAATCATCCTTCTGGCAACATCCAGCCCAGTCAATCGGATAGAACGCTCACCAAAAACTTACAAGAAGCGGGAGTTATTTTGGATTGTCCGTTGCTGGACCACATTATTGTTTCGCGTGAGCGCTACTTTAGCTTTGCCGATCAAGGTGAACTTTGAAACAACACTTTTGCGCATCAAGCGTTTCCTCCTGAGATGAAGACACTGCTGACCGTTATAGGGGCTCGACCACAATGGATCAAAGCCTCGGCCATGAGCCGGGTCTTCAACACGCGCGCTCACGGTTTAGGTGAACATGTGGTGCATACAGGCCAGCATGTATCGTCTGATATGTCGGAAGTGTTTTTTCGAGAGCTGGGAATGAACGAGCCCGGAACAAGACTCCAAGTTGATTCGGACGTTTCACTACGAATGGGACAAATGATGCACGGGATTTCGGAATCAATCGGTCGTGTGAAACCGGATGCAGTGCTGGTATATGGAGACACTGATTCAACTTTGGCAGGTGCTTGGGCTGCGTCTCGATTGGGAGTTCCTTTGATTCATATGGAGGCGGGATTGCGGTCTTTTGATCGGACAATGCCTGAAGAGATTAACCGAATCTTGACGGACCAGTTGAGTGACGTATTGCTTTGCCCCTCTGACGCTGCAGTGCAACAATTGAAGTCAGAAGGCATCTACACCGATTGCCGTCCAGGAGTTTTAGTAAAAGCGTGTGGGGACTTGATGTTGGATACGGCCCGGTGGATCGGAGGGGCACCTACTCCAGTCATTTCCACCAGTAAAAAGATATTGTTGACCCTGCATCGTCCATCAAATGTGGATGACCCTGACCAACTCCATCGATGGATGGATGCCATCAGGTCTTCCATAAAACAGCATGGATTTCACGTGATTTTCCCGGTGCATCCTCGCACTGCGCATGCGCTGAAAAAAGTGTTTGGAGCGGAATGGAGCACGCAAATGAGAACATGGGGAATCGATGTGCAACCTCCGGCCGGTTATGTCCAGATGACGGATTGGTTAAAGGAAGTGGTCGCGGTTTGGACTGATTCGGGTGGATTGCAGAAGGAGGCGTTTTTCTTTCATCGTCCAGCCTTGGTGTTGCGCACGACGACGGAATGGACTGAATTGTTGGACGTCGGAGCCACAGAGCTTTGCAAAGACCCTGCTGAATTGGTAGAGCGGTCTTCAGGGATGTTTCATCGGAAATACAAGGGAGTTTTTGAAACGGACTTGTTTGGAGATGGACATGCAGCAGAACACATCGCAGAGGCATTGCAGGCATGGTTCCAAAAGTAAAACTATGGTCTAGGCAGTTGAACGCTGCCATCACCGAACGGCATCGGTATGCGGCGCATGTCGCGTTTGAAGCTGTTCTTGGATGGGAGTTTGAGTGGTGTACCCATGAAGAGTTGAGGGCAAATGAAAACACCGTGTGTATTCAATACGGCGGTCCGCAATCCGAGGCCCCCAAAGGTGTTGAGTGGATTCCAGATTCGGGTTTACTGAATGCGAAGGGGGTGCAGGACATCTCATTGAATTGGTCGGATGCGTCTTTGACACCTGGGGCTATCCGATTGCCATTCGGAGTGAAAGATGAGGAGACGGGTGGGGTACATTCTGATTGGCTGAGCTGGGTGTTTTGGATGGCAAGCCGCATGGAAGAGCAGGTGGAGCATCAAGAAGGTTTTCGCGACGACTTGGGACGCTTCAAGGGAAGTCAATCACTGGCCCATAAGGAAGGGTGGCTGCCTTATCCGATTGTCGAAAAATGCATTCGGATTTGGGCCAAAAACAGCACGGTATCCATACCGTTGCGGCAGAAATACAGTGTTGAGCCAACCATTGATGTGGATAGCGCCTATGCTTACCGCTTTAAAGGCTGGAAGTTGACGCTTGCGGCATCTGCCAACGATTTGATTCGAGGGAGGTGGTCACGTTTGATCGAACGCCCTTTGGTGCTCTTGGGTTGGAGAGCGGATCCTTATGATACGTATGCCTGGCTTGAAAGAGCACATGAAAACGTGGCATTAAGGGCACGGTATTTTTTCCTGCTTTCGGATCGAGGAAGGTACGACCGGGGTGTGCCTTGGTACGCAAGTCAGCTCCGAACGTGCATCCAATCACTCCGCCAGTCTGCAGCCATTGGCATCCATCCTGGATTCGCAGCTCATGACGCGGCAGACGACGCTTCTATGCACCATGAAATTGAGCGATTAGCAGGCGTATTGAATGAACGGGTTGTCGTCAGCCGACAGCACTATTTACTTCAACGCTTTCCTGAATCTTGGAAACGCTTGGAGCGTCTGGGAATCACGTCAGATCATTCTTTGGGCTACGCCGATGTTGTTGGATTTCGCGCTGGGATGTCGCGGCCGTTTCGAGCGTATGACATGACAGAAGAATGCATCATGGACATCGTCTTGCATCCGATTGCTGTGATGGATGCCACCCTCATGCGGTATTTGAAGCTCAGCCCCAAAGAAGCCCTGGAGCGCGTAAGGCAGCTCTCTTCCCATGTCAAAGAGGTGGAAGGTGTCATGGTTTTGCTTTGGCACAATGAGTCTGTGAGTGATCGGTGGGAGTGGCAAGGTTGGATGGGGTTTTACCAAGAAGTGTTAGAGGCTGTTGTTCTGGATAAGAATGGAATTACCTTGGATTCATGATCCACGAGTTGATTCAAACACCTAGCATTGCGTGCACCTTTCTGGCCGAATTGAGGGATGAAATCGTTCAAAAAGATCGAATGCGCTTCCGAATGAATTTGGAACGGTTGGGTGAATGCATGGCATGGGAAGTGTCCAAATACCTTGACTATGGCAAGAAGACGGTCACAACCCCTTTGGGCAAGGCAGAGGTAAATCACATGGAGAGTCAACCTGTTCTAGCGACCATAATGCGAGCAGGTCTTCCGATGCATCAGGGCATGATGCGGTTCTTTGACCATGCAGACCTTGCCTTTGCAGCGGCCTACCGTCAGACACAACCCAATGGGGAATTCACCATTGAAATTGATTACATCAGCACAGGTTCCATCGAAGGACGCACTTTGATTTTGGTCGATCCCATGCTGGCAACAGGAGCTTCGATGGTTGGCGTGTTCAATCGGCTTTGTGCCTTTGGAACGCCTGCTTCCGTGCACATCGTCGCAGCGATCTCAAGCAGCAAAGGAATCGCAGATGTTCAGAAAGCGATGCCACCTGGAACCCACATCTGGACCGGTGCCATTGACGAAGAATTGACGTCAAAGGGATACATCGTGCCGGGCCTGGGCGATGCAGGTGATTTAGCGTTTGGAAGTAAAATCTCATGATTGGCCCAATCGAAACCTTGTTGTGGATGTTGGCAGCGGTGGTCAAGTTCGTCTTGACTCCGTCGCTGATGATTGGTTGGGGTGTGAATTGGGGAATGACGGTTGCCACGTGCTCGGTAGGTGCCGCTTTTGGTGTCTACGTATTTTTCTATTTCGGTAAATGGATTTTCACTCAGTGGAGTCGCTACAAGAAAAAGAGTCAAAAGAAACGCACTGTATTCACTCCCGGAAGACGGCGATGGGTTCGGTTTCAAAGACGTTTTGGACTGTGGGGTTTGCTTGCGATATCCGGGTTGATTTCTGTTCCGATTTCGGCGGTCTTGGCTGCGAAATATCATGCGAAGGATGAGCGGATGCCCTGGTTGTTGATGCTTTCTTTTGTCATTTGGGCATTGATATTAGCCAGTCTTAGTGTCGCAGTAGATTACAATTGGGTTGAATAAGAGACGTATGAAAGGACAACAGGAACCGTCAGATTTGTTTTTCGATTTGGATCGGACGCTTTGGGATTTTGATCTCAATTCGCGGGAGGCGTTGCATGCCATCTTTGAGGAGTTGGCGGCACCCATTTTGCCTGCTTCTCTCACTGCGGATCATTTTATTGAGGTCTATGAAATTGAAAATGAAAAGTGTTGGCGCGCTTATCGTGCTGGGGAATTGACTCAATCAGAGCTGCGGCCACTCAGGTTTCAGCGCACCATGGAAGGGCTAGGAATTCCTGCTTTTAAGGAGATGGAGGCTTTGGCGGATTCCATGGGAGAAGCATATGTCAAACGAGCGCCATACTGCACGCGATTGATCCCTGATGCCATTGAGGTGGTCCGGACATTGAAAGAGCGAGGCCACCGGATGTTTATTTTGACCAATGGGTTTGACGAAGTGCAGCACATTAAGATGAAAAATTCGGGACTCGATCCTTTTTTTGAAATCGTTTTCACGAGTGATGCCATCGGGCATAAAAAACCCCATCCAGAGGCCTTTAGCCATTGTTTGAACCAAACGGGCAGTATCCCGCGTCATGCTGTAATGATTGGTGATGACTTGGAATGTGATGTGATCGGTGCGTTGAAGAGTGGCTGGCGGCAGGTTCATTTCAATCCGCGAGGAGAACAACACAGAGAACAAATTTGGCGAACCGTAAAGCATCTAAAGGATGTATTGGATTTGCCTCTTTACAATCCCAGCTGAGAATCACACCAATCGCAGCGACTATTTAACACGTACCTTCGAAGTTCAAGACAAGCATTATGGCCCAGGAAGATCCTACACAAAAGAAAAAGCTCAACATTGATCTGCCTGAAGATCAAGCGCAGGGCACGTATTCAAACCTGGCGGTGATTACCCACAGTCCGGTAGAGTTTGTTCTCGATTTTGCTCAGGTGATGCCGGGTATGCCGAAGGCACAGGTTCGCAGCCGCATTATTCTGGCTCCGCACCACGCCAAGCGATTGTTGCAAGCGCTCAATGAAAATGTACAGCGGTTTGAGAGCCAGCACGGCACCATTCAGCCACTAAAAGGAAGTTCAGACGCCTCGTTGCCTCTGACATTCAGTGGTCCTCAAGGCGAGGCTTAAATCCAGCCGTTACTCCGGTTGACGGAAAGCACCACGTGGTGTGATTACGCCCAACGGCTGGCCCTTGAGCGCGCCATCGTCGTTGAGTTTTCCAATCAATTGATCTGCTTCAATGGTATTCGTGCCCTTGGATACATGAGCTGATTTCCATGTCAGATCTTCATGAAACCACGTGATATCAGCCGGCTGTCCCACGGCTATTGCTGCGGCGTTCCATCCGAATACCGTGCGCGGGCCAACGGTCAAGCTGCGAATGATCGCTGCAAGTGCCTCCTCAGTCGTGAATTGCATGCTCAATGCAGAAAAACCAGCAGCGAAGAGCGATTCAATGCCTGCGATTCCGGGCTGGGAAAGTGCAAACTCTACGTCAGAGCATTCCAAATCTTGCGGGCGATGATCGGATACGAGCGCGTCGATGGTGCCATCTACGATTCCTTGACAAAGAGCCATCCGATCAGCGTCTGAGCGGAAGGGTGGAGAGACTCTCAATGTTCCATCGAATGTCATCAAATCATCGTCGACAAAAAGCAAATGATGCGCTGTCGTTCCGCAAGTGACTTGCAGTCCTTCTTTTTTAGCCGCGAGAATGAGGTCAACACTTTTGGCCGAGCTGATGACAGAAAAATGAAGGCGTCCCCCTGCGTATCGAAGGATTTCAAGATCCCGTTGCACCCGCATCACTTCAGCGCTGCTCGGGTTTCCTGCAACCCCCATTGCAGTACTGGTAGGCCCTTCATGCATCATGGCGTCAGAATTCAATCCCTCGTCCAAAGGACATGTGATGACCGGTAAATTGATGGACTCACTGTACTCAAGGGCTCTTCGAAGCATTTCGGTTCGATCGATGGGCTTGTCATCTGAGAAGCCTACCGCGCCGCTTTCACTTAAATCATGCAGTTCAGCCAAACGGCCTCCCGTTCTACTTTGAGAAATACAGCCGAGCGGATGAGCAACGCAAATCGACTCAGCGCTTCGCTCTACGAGATAACGAATGGCTGATTTGTGGTCCGGTGCCGGGGTTGTTCCCGTGTTGAGAATGACATGGCCCAACCCGGCATGCAAAGCGGCTTGAAGACCGCTCTCAAGACCTTCATTGGTTTCGATGCCAGGATCACAAAAATCGGCTTGGCCATCGATCCAGCTTGTGCAAATGGCACTGCCTTCTTTTTCCCAAATGTGAGCGTCTGCCGGTGGCTTGATCTGCTCTGAAACTTCAGCGATTTTACCCGATTGGATCAGAACGTCACACACGGAATTGTGGTGCGGTCCATCGGTGTCAATAATCCGAACGGATTTCAGGAGGATCGTTTCCATGAGCGTAACAAAAATGATTCTACAAATAAGACGAAGAGTGCGATATACATAAAGAGAAACCACACGGGGTTTCCTTTTTCCAATCGGTCAATGGCCTCCGATAATGCGTCAGCGGAAGCCTGTACCACATCCACATGTGACCAATTCCATTCGGCCCACTGGGCTTGGAATTCTGCCACTGTGAAAGCGCTATGGTCAGACTCTTGGCGATTTTGATTGATTCCGAACAGGGCGATGTCTTTCGCTCCAAAACGGACTCGATAATGTCCAGGGTCAAGGTTGAGATTGCCGATTTCAATGAACGTTCTTCCCTGAATGACACGTGCTTCAGGAAGCCAATTAGGTTCCTTTGAAATGGGCTGATCAATCGGGGCTGCGGGAGCGATTGGTCCACTGAAGGATACAGACTCGATCGCTTCAGGTTCAGCTGCTACAGCAATAGGCGCTTTTTGTCCAATGACTCCCCACATAACGGGAGTCGCTTTGGATTGCTCCGCCATTCGAAGCAATAGCGGTACCCACAAAGCGTGTCGAGTCACATTTGAGCAGGATGGATCTGGACTCGTCCCCAAGAAGTACACGGTGCCTTTGCCAAAGGTCAACCGCGAGAAAAAGGCATGTCCGAGAAGCGTCGATGCCAAAACTTCTTCACGAGCAGAGGTCTCACGATGCCACAATTCACTAATGGTAGGAAGGTTAAGCCGTTCCGGCTGGGAGTCAAAGACACCGGTGAAAAAGGGGTGATTGGTCTCGAGGGTTGAAACACGGTCAGAAACTGAAATCCAAGACCCTTTACTTTGGCCATCGAAAGCCTGGAAAAATTGAGGGTCTGAGGATGTGCGTTCAGGCATGTAGCAAACGGATCCACCTTGGTCTACAAAGGTGGCGAGTGTCTGGATTAACCCAGACGAAGGAGAAGATACACCAGAGACGAGAACCAACTGTTCATCCTCAAGTTCACGAGGGGACCAGGTCGTGACCGTATTGAGACGGTAAAGGTTTTCTGCCGATTGGTAAACACGTTCAATGGATCGTGACGTTTCGCTGTTGGCATCATCGGTGATGTGCAGAATACGAATTTCATCGCGGACATCGTATCCGAAGTAGAGGTCGTCATCGAATTGAATAGGAGCGTCTTCAATGGCGATCCGTCCGCGATGCAGTCCAGCTAATCCATGCGTAAAGCGCAATGCAGTATCGGTAGGAAGACCGGGCAGGAGATTGAAGGTTCCCGCTGCCACGCGTTCTCCTTGAATATTCAAGTTCATGGGGATGCCTTCCACCGGTTGCTTGGCATTGTGACGCAATCGGATGCGCAACGAAGCGGGGCGGCCTGCGATTTGCAGCGGTTCTTCAAACCAGATGGAGTCGATCCAAATGTTAGGGGATGTGCTTGCAAATTCTGGGATGAAGTGCCATTGGGCATTCGTGTCTGCAGCCGCTGACTCTGGGGAAAAGCGGTGAGTCGTCTCCTGCAGGTCTGAAAACAAGTACCCTACACGCTTGCGCAACGGTTCTTTTTCAAGTTGAGCTCCCATCCGCTTCATGATGGCTTCGACGGGGCGAACTACGGGGCTTGTTTTGATTTCTGCTAAACGCTCCATCGCTTGCTCCTGCGTCAAGAAAATCTGATCACGGCCAGAAAATTCGTTGGTTACAATTTGGAACCGATCCGTGGCTTCGAATTGCTCCACAACCACGGCGGCCTTGTTTTTTGCGGATTGTAACAATTGACCGTCTTCTCCAATGGCTTGCATCGAAAAGCTATTGTCAACGTAGATGGAAATCGCGTGCCCTGCGATGGTGTCATTCTCATCAGCTGTAGCTCCTTCTGGAGGGAAGAATGGCTGAGCGAAAGCGAGGATAATCGCCGATAAAGCGATGAGACGGAGCAATAAAATGATCCAATGTCGGATCTGCTGCATCGCCTTGGTTTCTCTCTTGACCTCATTCAAAAATGCCACCTGTGAAAAGGCGACTTTCCGAAATCGACGAAAATGAAGGAGGTGAACTGCTATTGGAATAGCGAGTGCACTAAGAGCCCAAAGTATTTCTGGATGCACAAATTCCATTCTGTGCAAATTTAGGTCCAATTTTGCCGCCCATGGCAGCTACATTTCAGGAGAATTAAAACAATCCACCTAAAGCGATGCAATTGAAGCAAGATCTTCCAGAATCCATGAGATCATTTTTGCTTGAAAAGGCTGCAGAGTATGAGAGTCTGAGCTTTATTGCAGATGATCCGATTGCCATTCCACATCGGTATTCCAATCCTGAAGACATTGAAGTGGCGGGTTTTCTGACGGCATCTTTGGCTTGGGGAAACCGCAAGTCCATCCTCAAGAGTGCAAATGCGTTGATGGGAAGAATGGATCACCAGCCAGCTGAGTTTTTGCGAGAAGCTTCTCCAAATGAGTTGCGGGATGCGACAATGGGCTTTGTCCACAGGACGTTCCAAGATCGAGATGCGGCGTTGTTTTTTATTGCACTTCGTGGCATTTTGAAACGTTATGGACGACTCGAAAATGTCTTTATTGAAGGGCATACTTTGTCGAAGGGCACGACGGTCAGTCCAATGGCCGCTGCAATTGGGCATTTTCATCAGGTGTTTTTTGATATTGCGGCAGAGGCAGGATGGCCTGCAGACCGCACCCGAAAACATGTCGCTCAGCCTCAAAAAGGCTCAGCGGCGAAACGAATCAATATGTACACGCGCTGGATGGTTCGTCCGGCTACCCGCGGTGTCGATTTTGGTATTTGGAAGGGGTTGTCTCCAGCAGATTTGATGATTCCTTTGGATGTTCACACCGGCAATGTCGCAAGAAAGTTGGGGCTGGTTGATCGCAAGGCCAATGATTGGCAGACGGTGGAATTGATAATGCATGCCCTGAGACAGGTAGATCCTGAAGATCCTGTACGAATGGATTTTGCTCTTTTCGGTCTTGGAGCCATCGAGGGGTTTTGATGGAATGCGCATAACAGCGAAATTGCCTGCTCATGCCGCACTCCAAACATCCAAGCATTCGATTGACCGGTGACGGGTCACCGACATTGCAATTGCCCGATTGTGAAGTGACGTATCACAGCCTTCATGGGGCGTTGACTGAAGCGAGGCACGTTTTCATTGAACAAGGAATTGCATCACTTGATTTGCCGCTGAACGCATCCATTCAGGTACTCGAAGTGGGTTTTGGTTCGGGGCTCAATGCAGCACTCGCGATGTTGTGGGCAAAAGAGCATAATCGAACGGTACATTACCGCGGATTGGAACCTTATCCAGTGCCATCTTCTTTATGGGATGATTTTCCTTGGGAACACTGGCCTTCAGAAGTGGCAACTTGCATGAAGCGATTGCAAGGTATTGCCGTGAATACAACCGCATCAATTTTCGATGAAAGCACGTTTCGTTGGGATCAAATAAGCATCGAAGAAGACTTGAAAACGGAAGGGATGTACGACGTGGTTTTTTATGATGCGTTTGCACCATCTCACCAGCCTGAACTTTGGAATCATGACCTTTTTCGGTCGTTGAGGGAGTCTGTGCGTCCGGGCGGTATCCTTGTGACGTACTGTGCGAAAGGGGGTGTCCGTCGAAATTTAATGGCCGCGGGATGGCACGTTTCCTCATTGCCCGGGCCTCCCGGTAAAAAGGAGATGCTGCGCGCAGTCAATCACCTGGTGGATCGATTCAATGTTCGCGTCTATGGGCTAATTCTGGATGCAGCAGGAGATCGTGTTTTGGTATGCAATGAGCGCCTCAAAGACGGAAGCTATGCCCAGAAATTCCCGGGAGGAGGCGTGGAGTTTGGTGAGGGAGTTTTGGAGGCTTGGTGGCGAGAGTCTCAAGAGGAATTGGGATGCCAGCCGTCTATGAAGAGTGCGCAGCTTTTCCATACTGCTGATCCATTTGTCAGGAGCGCTTTTCGCAAGGAAGAGCAAGTCATCGCGCTGTATTACTTGTTTCAGATGCAGTCAAATCAAGATACGACTTGGACTGAGGAGCCAGCCTCTAGCCCTGGCGGGGAATCTGAGGTTAAAGTGAGTTGGAAATGCTGGAGAACGTTGGATTACCGAACGTTTCGATTTCTCACAGATCAAACAGCGGTTCAGAAATTACAGTTGCGTGCAGGTGAGCTCAGCCTATGAAGCCAAGCCGCTGGCTCACGCAATCGTCGATGCGCTCGTAAAGGTGGGCTGGAGAAAGGGTGCGCCAACTCAATTCATTGAGTTCGCCTCCAAGAACGAAGTAGCTATCAAGATCAATGGTCTGCATATCGGCAATCACATGTTCTCTGAAATTCAATAAAGCAATCCATCCGTCGTCATCTGTAATTTCATCAAACCACTCATCGTAGTAACAGTCATCTCCAAAATGAAAATTCAAGACGTTTTCTCCGATCAGGATAAACCGGTGGATACCTTCTGCTTGCAATACATCAATGACTTCCCGCTTTAGCTGCATGATGTCGTTATAAAGACAGTCATTCCATTCACCAATAAATTCAAGAATTGCAAAGCGCTCTTCGTAATCAACGAATAAGATTTTGCAAAACAGCGTTGGAGATTGAATGGTGTCCCACTGCGGGTGGATGAAGTAATTGTAAACCTTGGTAGAGTATTCAAACTCACTGTATTCACGATCAAAAAATGGGCTTTTCGGATCTTCGCTCGCGATGTAGTGATTGCGCCAGGCGTAGTAGGGCTCAAGCGTGTGCATCGTCCTGAATTTGTTGGATGGCATCGCGCACATTGCCAGCAAGCTCTAGTGCTTTAAGAGCCGATTCATTGGAGACTCCTGTAGCATCCACAATCATGCGTTGCCCTCGCTCCATCAATTTAACATTGGTGGGTTGCATGTCTACCATCCGTGAGCCTTGGACATGACCCAATTGGATCATGACCACCGTCGTAATCATGTTGAGAAGCAGTTTAGTCGCTGTGCCTGCATTGAGGCGGGTGCTTCCAGTTACAAATTCACCTCCCGTAACGGCTACTAAGGCATGTTCGACTTCTTGTTCGACTGCGCTGCTTGGATTGCAAGTGATGCACGCTGTGAGCAGACCAGCCGCTCGTGCTTCGTGCAATCCACCAATGACATAAGGCGTTCGCCCAGAGGCTGCAATTCCGATGAGGGTGTCGTGTGGATTGGGTTGGTATGGAGTCAGGTCTTGCCAGGCAGCAGAGATGTCATCTTCAGCTCCTTCCACAGCGAGGCGTAAAGCACCGTCACCCCCAGCGATGAGCCCAATGACCCGATCGGTCGATACGCCAAATGTTGGTGGGCACTCACTGGCATCCATTACGCCCAATCTTCCGCTAGTACCGGCTCCAATGTAAAAGAGACGCCCTCCTTGTTGCATGCGCGGAACCAAGGCTTCCATGAATTGATTCAATGCAGGGATTGCCGCTTCAACTCCATGTTGAACAGCGCCGTTGTGCGCGTGCATCGATGCGGTCAATTCAGCGATACTGCGCTGCTCTAAATCGGCCAATGGCCCCAGTTGTTCAGTAGGAGGAAGGTTGGAATTCACAAAGTTCAAGTTAAGAAAACAACGTCAATCATTTAGATTGGTTCCACCATTCCCATGCAGCTTGGGCCTGGTTGAATAGCATGTCTTTTCCATTGAGTACCGTCGCTCCTTGGGACTTTGCACGGTGCAGAAAAAGTGTTTCGGTTGGATTGTAAATCAGATCAATGACGAGGTGTTCATCGTTCAATCCACTCCATGGGAAAGGAAGGACATCCGATACATTGGGGACTGTTCCTACCGGAGTAGCTTGAACAATCAAGCCAAAAAACCGCACAGCTTCTGGTGTCAATTCATCGAAGCGAATGGTACGCACGGAATCGTCGGGATTTCGTGTTACGTGCACGACTTCGATGCCCAGGGACTCGAGTACAAAACGCACTGCAGCAGCAGCACCGCCATTGCCTAAAATCAAAGCGCGATCATGTTTTGATGTGAGGAAGGGACGGATGCTTTTGGCGAATCCAATGCCATCTGTGTTGTGTCCCATCCATTTTCCATCTCCCGCAGGGCGCATGGCATTGACTGCGCCAATAGCCTGAGCTTCAGGAGTCAAAACATCCAAATGTGCGAGGATCGATTGCTTGTAGGGTACTGTGACATTCAATCCCAAGAGCGCTCCTTCCGGATGTCCAATTTGTGCTTCAGACCAGGCGCTCCAATTGGCCAAGTCAGACAATTCAAACAAAGAGTAGGACGCATCTTGGATCTGTTCCTGCGCAAACTTTTGCGCGAATAGGGCTTGTGAATGGGAGTGTTGAAGCGTTTTTCCAAGAAGTCCGTAGCGTCTCATGATGTGCTTGTTGACATGGAGCTTCCCAAACGGCTAACCCCGGTTACCATCAACATACCCAAAAGAGCAAAGGCAGCACAAGGAAGTAAGATATCCGCGGATTCAGCGGACGGCCACGCATTGGTTTGAGACCATGTTTCCCGTCCGTCGGAGTGCGTGTAGAGCAAGCTAAGTGCTTTTTTCCAAGGCCAAAGCGCTTGCAATGATCCCAGCAAAAACCCAGTCAACAAGGCCAAGGTTTGAGCACGGGCTTTTTTCAGCAGTTTTTGGAGCAATTTACTGAACCCTAAAAGCCCTAAGATGGCACCTCCAGCGATGGCTCCGATGCGCAAAACATCAAAATCTTTGAGCGCTCCAATGACAGCGCCATAGGCGCCTAAAAGCAACAAAATGAAACTGCCTGAAATTCCGGGCAAAATCATCGCGCAGGCTGCAATGGAAGCGCAAGCAGCTAAAAAAAAGTGGCCATCAGAGCCCATTGAAACGGGCAACGATGTAATGGCAGCAGCGATCGCTGTGCCTAGTACAGCCAATCCAATTTGGGGGATTTTCCAATTCGCGACGGTTTTTGCGACCAGCGGAACGGAAGCTGCTACGAGGCCAAAAAAGAAAGCATAAAGTGCTTCCTTCTCATTGACTAACAGGTGATGAAGCAATTTTGACAACAATGCAACACTGGTCAATATGCCCCCCGCAAGAGTCGCAATAAAAGGGGCATTGGCTTCCTTCCAAGTAGCTTTCAATCCATTTCGGAAAAGATCTGAAACCATGCGCGGGTGCAATTGGGCAATGGTGCCCAAGAGTTCGTCATAGATGCCTGTAATGAGAGCAACTGTTCCTCCAGAGACACCAGGGACCAAATCGGCGGCTCCCATGGCCATTCCTTTCAGCCAAATGAGAGCATAATCACGAAACGAGCGGGACGAGGATGGACTGTTCATCCAACTTCTATTTGCTGATCAATGTCCTTGGCCCATGCAGTGATGCCTCCTGTCAAGCTGTGTAAATTCGTGAAATCGTACTTTGTCATCAATGCGCTAACGATGGCTGAAGATCGGGCTCCAGAACGGCAATAGACGGCGACAGGGATGTCACGGGGGATTTCAGCTTGACGTGATAAACAAAAGGCCATTGGAATATGCACGGACTGTTCCAAATGACTCGTTTCAACCTCGTGTATTTCCCGAATGTCCAAGATGAAATGAGGTGCATTGCCTTTCACTAAAAGCGACAATTCATTTGTGGTCATTTGGGGAACTCCAGCCATGATTAATCTTCTTCAACGGGCTCAGGAGCAAGGCGCTTGCCTTCGGCGAGCTCTTCAGGGAGATACTCGAAAAAGGTGTCGCCTCGGAGCCCTAATCGTAAACATTCCAATGGAATCAAGTCGTTCGGGCCGATGTTGCCCAAGTTGACATTGGCGCCGAATTGCTTGATGAACCACACTTGCTGCGTCTTTTTAGGAGCTTCCCACAAGATGTTATCTAAGCTCACATTGGCGAGAATTCGGCGAATCAACTGAACGTGTGCTGTGCCATTTGGCCGGTAAATACCGACAGTGCCACTTTCCCGAGCTTCTGCGATGACCTTCCAGCTGCCTGCTTCCAATTCATTGCTCATCATACGAATCCATTTTGCTGGACTGATGAGAATGCCTTCTTCTTTGGATCCAACTTCGGAAAGTACTTTGTAGTTTTTGCTCAGTCGAGCAATCAATTCGCACTTCTCATCATGCGGAATGACCATTGATCCATCACTGACTTCAAGACATTCGATGCCTAGATTATCGATGAATTTCAAATAGCCATCCAAATCGTTTCGCACCAAGAACGCTTCAAACAAGGTGCCGCCGCAATACACTTCGACACCATTGTCGTGGTACATCTTGACTTTTTCTTTTACACCGGGGGTGATCAACGAAGTGCCAAATCCGAGTTTCAAAAAATCTATTAGTTCGGAACCTGTTGCAACCAAATCTTCACCCTGTCGGATGCTTAGACCTTTGTCCATGACCATGGTTAGGCCATTGTTTCTAGGTATACCTGGACGGGAGGGGAGATGCTTCATGTTATTCTAATCAAGGTTTATATCGATCGAAGCGATCAACGAAGCGCGCATCATTGGCAAGCGCTGGAATCAAATTCAATAAATCTGTCGCGCCATCAAAATGATGGGTCAGTAAGTGTTCAAGAAAGTCAAATGCTTGTGCAAATTGCCCCAAGGCATATTGGCTGATGAATTGCCGGTACATAATTGGTACGGCATCAACGATATGGGTCAGTGCTTGATTCGCCAATTCCAACGCTTCCTCATGCTTGGACCAAACCTGCATGTTGTCAACGCGCTCAAACCAAAGTTCTTCGTGGGCGGGTTCTAGAGCAAGGCCTCGGGCATAAAGGGTTTCGGCAAGCTCGTGATTGGTCAGTTTTTTATTGGCTGTTGCAAGCAATAAATAGTAATCGGCATGCATCGGTTCCAAGGCTATGGCTCGTTCAAATTGAGCACAAGCTTCTTGGAGGTTTCCGCGCAAATCGGCCAGCACACCAAGACCGATGAACGCGTCTGGAAATGCAGGGTCCAATACAAGACTTGCTTTGTAATATTCACTGGCTTCATCGAGCCGTCCAAGGCGCTCTAAGCATTCTCCCATGTAGCATTGGGTCGCTGGAGAGACGTCCTCAAACGTAAGTGTTTCGTGGTAAGTCTCCAGCGCATCAGCATAACGCTCCATGGAAACCAAGGCTTCCGCTTTTTGATGATATGCGGGGCCAAACGCGTCTTCAATCGCAATGGCGTAGTCGTAAGCGTCGATTGCCTTGGTATACAATCCACATTGCTGCAATGCATTGCCCAAGCTATACCAAGCTGCAAATGAATAAGGCTGCTCATTGAGGTACTGCTCATAAAAAGCAGCCGCATGTTTAAATTGTCCCGTACGCTCAAAGCAAAATGCAAGTTCATAAACAGCCGTTTCATTGAGGGGGTCCTCAGCGAGGGCTTCTTTTAAATTTCGGATGGCCTCTTTCCAGGCACCGAGATTCTCAAATTCCAACGCAATGTCAATTCGGATGTCTCGACGAGTCTCTGTATCAGCGAACAACAAAGCCTTTTCGTAGTGTTGGATTGCCAAACGGTGCTCGGTCATGTGGCTATACACCGAACCCAAGGTCAAATGCACCTCCTCGTTGTGTGGCTCAATGGCGAGTAACTCGCGCAAGATGGGCACTGACTTAACGGGCTGCCCGTTGTTGGCTAAGATCTGAGCGTGACGCAGTTTTAAACTGAGGTGGTTGGGGTAGAGCTGGGTTGCGTATTGCAGTGCAGCCTTGGCTTTGCGCGTTTCTCGCAACTCCATATAGTGCTCAATGACCACCTCCAATTCATCGACGTCAAAAAAGGATTGCTCTCCGCGTTTGACCATGTCTTCGAACTTTCGGATCAAGTCCAAAAGTGCTGGTTCATCTCTGTATGCGCGTCCCTCGTCATTCATCACCCTCAAATTTACGTAGGCGAAGCGACAGGAGCGCCCTTTCAGGTGAAGGTTTTTCACATCCGCGTTCAAATTAGTCCACCATTTTTCCAATCGGCTTACTTTTGCGCCATGCTGATTACATCAATTTCAGGGATTCGAGGAACCATTGGAGGTTTGGAAGGGGAAGGGTTGAATCCGCCGGATGTCGTCCGGTTTGCCACGGGATATGGCCTTTGGGTCAAAGATGTTGTGAAAAAAGAACAGCCTACGGTTGTGATCGGAAGGGATGCCCGCATG
>CAJWIF010000046.1 GCA_913041135.1 uncultured Flavobacteriales bacterium | reverse complement strand
CACTCTCCCAAACCGGGATAACCTTTCGAATAGCAGCCATTGAAACTTCTTGATTGTTGTAATACTTCTCGATGGCCATTTCCATGTCCAACGCCGCATCATTGAGATCCGTATAATTGACCTTCTTCGTCGTTTTCACATGATAAATGGTCATCGGCCGTGTCTTTTTACTGAAACAGAAACGATCATTTAGCACGTTGTCTATAGAGCCCATCGCTGCATTTACAGCTTTCTTACTCATTTGGCTATTGATTGACGTTTGGTTCCAAGCTTTGTTCAAGGCTCCTTTGCTCGTGTATTTATTACTCGTATGCGTCGTGTAATTCTCTGATGAACCAATCACTTCGTCAATTACAACATTCCCATCAGGCAGAGTGACAGCAAAACGTACCGGCTGGCGGTACTTCATCGTGCGGTAATACTTGTACGAAATGTTGCCTTCTTTGTCTTTCAGCTCCTGCTTACCTTCCTCAGGTGAAGTTGATTCGAAGGATTGGATGTCAATCGTTACAACCGCTCCGCCCTCATTCTTATTCATGCCTTGCATGTCAATTTTTGAAGAAACGACACCTGCTTCAAAAATAAATTCACGTTTCACGGGTTTCGAAGGCAAAACCAACGCTGGTTTCTTCTCATCCAATAGAGCGCGTTCTAAAAGTTTCGCTCCCGTACCCTTTTCACTATATTCTTGACTTTCACGCTCAAAATTCACCCGAGCTATTTCGGTATCGATGGCCCATTGTTCCATCTCTGCTTCAAATTCCAACTTATACGTCTGCATTACCTCGACGCTATATGACTTCACCTCCTTAGGTAGAGGCTCACTCGGTCGACTGGTGTACTCAACTTGGACCGATTCTCTCTTAATTTTTTGAGCCGATACGCTGAACATTAAAAAGCTAAAAAAGACTAGGATAAAAACTCTCATCAAATCAAGGTTTGGGTGTGAAGGGTAAAAGTAGCTACCTCAACGAGAAAAAATTAATTTATTACGAAAAGAGTATAAAACACACTAATCATTGGATTACAGCCTGTTAACATTGCAATTAGCTTCTAATTAGTGAACATACATTACTTTTTTCTCAACAAAACCTCCCATTCAAACACTCCCAGTATCTTTACTTCATGAAACTGTTGGGAACCAAAGTCTGCAAAAAACACGATTTAGGCGTGCATAACAACCTCTTCGGTGGAGTCATGCTCAGCTGGGTCGACGAACTCGCTGTGGCCTTCGTCAATGAAATTTGCCACAGCCCGAATATGGTCACTTTGAAGATGGAAGAGGTGCTCTTCAAGTCTCCAGTGAAAGAGAACAACTTGATCAAGTTCTATGGCCAAATCGATCGGATTGGATCGAAAAGTATTACGGTGACTTTGGAAGCGCGTAAGTTCAATGTTTACAGCCATGAAGAAGCTGTTGTTTGCACAACGCGTCTAATTTTCGTTCGATTGGATGATGATGGTAAGAGTATTCCCATTGCACAACATGTGCGGGATAAGCACCCTGAAAAATGCAGCTAACCTCCTCCTTTTTGGCCGACGAAACAACCCCCTAATGGAAGAGTCATGAAGCGCATAGAATTCATTCGCAGTTCTGCAATCGTCTGCGCGAGTGTTGCCCTTCCGCGCTATGCTTGGACCAATTCTGGCATGTACAGTTTTCTTGGTGAACGGCGCGTCGCTCAAATACTGGACGCCAAAAAAAGCATGGTCCAGAACACGCCCATTCTGAGGGCCTTTGCCGGCGGAAAACTGGACTTTGTTTCGCCTTTTGTGTTGCTAGATGAGTTTGGTCCCATGATCGTGGAACCGGGAACTGAGGGCATGCAAATTAAAGCTCATCCGCACGCAGGTGTCACCCCGACGACCTATCTCCTCTCAGGAAGTGGACGGCATACGGATAGTATGGACAATGACATTGTTTACCGTAAAGGGCAGTTCATGTTATTCAGCTCGGGTTCCGGGGCCATCCATGAAGAAGTGAGCAGCGAGGAAATCAAACGTGATGGCGGAAGTGTGCATGGATTTCAGATTTGGCTCAATATTCCATCCGCTGAGAAATTCAGCAACCCCCATACTGCAATCCATGATCACGAAGACTTGCCCTTGATCCAACGGCCAGGAAGCCGGATCAAGGTGATCATGGGCGAATTGTTCGGAAAGCAATCCCCCACCGAAACGTTTAGCCCAGCCTTCTATTACCACATGCACATCGAACCCAACGGACGACTGGACATCCCCGTGGATCCGGCATTCAATGCCTTCAGCTATGTGATTGAAGGACAGGTCGAATTGGAAGGACAACAGCAATTGAATGGTCAGCAAATCGCATTGTTTGAGCGCGGAGGAGATCACGTCCGTTTCTACTCAGAAAAGGGCTGTGAGCTCCTTCTCCTCGGAGGGCAACCGCTCAACGAAACCGTGTACTCCTATGGCCCTTTTGTCATGAACAATCAGGAACAAATCGAGCAATGCTTCCGAAATTATCGGGAAGGTCGCATGGGAGAAATGTAACTCCGTTTCATGGAGAATCTGAGAACGATCAGACCCGTACATTTTATAGTCTAGACAAACTTGTTACTTTCGACCGTGAAAAAACACCACTTCGCCATTGCCTTTTTCTTCCTGTTTCAAACACATTTTTTGAAGGCACAGGAAGCTGTAAAAATCGACTTCACGGTTGCGCTAGAGAAGTTGATGAACAATCAAACAGACTCTCTTTCTCTTGCAATTCTCGATGATGTTCCCGCCAAACAGTTTAATCAGGAAGGTTGGGAATTCTTCAACCTCAGAGAAAATAAAGAACTTCAAAATGGGAGGCTGTCAATGGATCGATTTCGACCCATTGTAAAGGAGGATGTCATTGAAGTGCGTGAAGATCTTGTCGTCGTGTTGCTGCACGAACGGAATCAGAGGAAGCTTCGTTTGCTTAGTTTGAAACTCAATGGAGACCCCATTGAAAGTTTCCTCTTGCACGATCTCTACGGATATCTCTACGAAAAGAACTTTCGCGCTTATTCCCTCCAAGAACCGTATCGCTACGATCAAGACAGAAAAGTCTTTGAATTCTATCAGTTAATATACGGATACGAGAGGATCCCTAACTTAGAAAATCCAACACAAGACCCCATTTATCTCCAATCCTTTCACCAACTTAAAATCAATAACCAAGGACTCTTTGAGCTGGTCTTATCCGAGGACACCGGAGACATCATGTTTAGCCGAAAAAAAAACATACCCAGTATTCATGAAGTCGCGTTTCATGAATTGAGCATTTTATGTGTTAGCAACAAAAGCAATCCGGAAAATACATTGTGGCCGGAGGAGTACATGACCCATGGTGATATGGACTCCCACGACAGCATTGTCATCCCCCTTGCTTATGGGGCAAAGTGGGACAATCGCTTTTTTTTCATTCAGCCAAGAGAAAACCATCAGATTCTTCAGGTTTCTCAGCGGCATGAAAATATTATGATGTTTCCAGGAGACGGAACAAGCTGCGAACTCAGGCACTGGAAACGTTATCAATCGCCATGGCGCAATTTACATTGCGAAGAGAATTTCTTTATGACCTCCTCATACAACCCGGAGGACCTTCAGCGCTTCCCTGCTTACTTACCAGAAGAGATCTTGGTAGCGTTTCGCGCTGCCTGCGGCGACGAGAACATCGCCCCCTTCTATCACGAAGATATCGCAGTACCCAACCTGGAACATCCCCGGATTGTCCCCGACCGGATCATCATTGAAATCGAATATGTTGGTCCCGAAGGAGCGGGCAAGAAACACCTCATATTCGAATTGGCAAACAGCTGCTAACATCTTTCTGCTTATCCACAATAGCTGTTTTCGAAAGGGTTTGTTGTGCCAAATGGCTGCCGATTCTCTCCGTAGATTTTGAGAATCGTCACATCATCAATCGCGCATCATTTTATTACCTACTGAGCCATCGTCGTAGATGTAGAAAAGAATTTGGTTGGTCGTGCGATTAACTTCTCGGCCCATTGCATCAACGATGTGTTGAAGCTTTCTTTCGGATGATGCAGGAGTCAGGAGCGACGCTCATTGGGTGCCAGCGGCACACGTTTTAATCAAGTACACATCCGATAACGCTTCGTTCGAAGTGGCTCCGAGAAGCATGTAGTACTCGTCGGATGTCTGTTGCACAGCATAGCCCAAGTCATCATATCCAGCAGCACTTCCAAAAGTTTGAGTCCATTCTTCGGAGCCGGCTCCGTTGTTTTAATCAGTATCATGTCACTGCCACAGGCGAGGGGTGGCGCGGCCAGGGAGTAATCATCAAGAAGCCAAGTGCGTCATGCGCTTGACAGCCGTATACGTCCCTTTGGAAGTGGTCGCATCCAACTGGTACACATAGGACGAGCCCGGCAATCCCAAACGCCCTGGATTCACGTCAATATCGTGTTGACCAGCAGCAAGAGAACCGATTTCGGATTGGAATACACATTGACCGGACACAGACCACAAAGACCACCGCACGTTGGCCGGCTCATGCAAAACAAAACCAATCGCAGTGCGATCCCTAAATGGGTTCGGTGCGTTTTGTTTCACTTCAATGACCGCAGCAGCCATCCGTTCGAGATGTCCCACTCCACTCACACCTGTGCCCTGCACCGTCACTTCATAATTGGAGACATACTCCTGAGCGGCTTCATCCCACAATAAATCAGCCGTTTGCAAGTCAAATCCATCCGCAAAAACACCATCGGACGTCGGTGGCAGGGGGTCCGGCCCTTCTGGATACAGTGCCGGATGTGCTAAAGTCGGCGCTTGGGCATCAGCGCCCAACCAGGTCCACTGGGACACCGCACTGTACGATGTGCTCACATGCACTTGAAAATGCACGTGCGTGGTTCGACCGGGATACCAGCCTGGAAAAATCGTTATGAATTCGCATTCACCGTTGGCATCGGTCAACTGGTAACCTCGCAAATAGGTCGTCCCGACTTCTGTACCGTAGCCTGAATAATTGCCTTCAGCATCGCAATGCCAAATGTTCACCCGCACGTTGGCCATGGGCTCACAATTCTCCAACCCCACTACCCGGATTTTCTGGCGCAAGGGAATGCCCGTGCGATCCTCGCGGATGTCTTGTCTGAAATAAAAAGCATTGTCCGTGAGGTCTAGCGGAAATGGACCGGCTGTTTCTGATGGAACAAGGGCACATCCACCACTCATACCCCGAGACTTACCTGCCACAACAGGGCCCAGTGATGAGGCGGCTAAAGGTGCTGCTGCTATGAATCCTAAGCTTTGAATAAATCGAAATCGTTTCATGCCAGCAAGTTGCTGCCAATTCCATGAAAATCATAGCCCATTAACACATTGAATGGAGTACTTTCGCGCATTTTTCCAACTCCCCCATCGCATGCGCCTCGCCTTATTCGACTTGAGACAAACTGTAGACTACAAGCTGGAGATTCTCAGCGGATTGACCGTTGCTATGGCCCTTATTCCTGAGGCGATTGCCTTTGCATTGATTGCAGGACTCAGTCCTTTGACGGGCTTATATGCCGCTTTTGTGGTGGGACTTGTCGCAAGTGTTTTGGGCGGACGTCCGGGTATGATCAGTGGAGCCACGGGGGCAATCGCGGTGGTCATCGCAGCGCTTGCCATTCAAGAAGGACCTGAGTACATCTTCGCCACCGTCATTTTGGCGGGAATCTTGCAAATCGGAGCGGGTCTTCTTCGCTTGGGGAAATTGATGCGTTTGGTCCCGCAACCTGTTATTTTCGGATTTGTCAATGGACTCGCCATCATCATTGGAGGCAGCCAGATTGAACAGTTCAGGACCAGTGAAGGCGGGTGGCTTGGCGGTGAATCGTTGATGATTTTCGGGGCGCTTGTGGCACTTTCAATGGCAATCATCGCTTTTTTACCCCGCCTCACTAAAGCCATTCCGGGAGGCTTGGCTGCGATCTTGGTGGTTTTTGCCATCGTGGCCGTCACCGGGTTGGACACCAAAACGGTCGGCGATTTGGCCTCCATCGATGGCGGATTTCCACCGTTTCACATTCCCAATGTCCCATTGACTTGGGCCACGTTGACCCTCATCTTCCCATACGCCGCCATTGTCGCCGGTGTTGGCTTGCTTGAGAGTTTACTCACATTGAACATCATCGATGAAATCACACAAACGCGAGGACAAGGCAACCGCGAATGTGTGGCGCAAGGAAGTGCCAACATCCTCAGCGGTCTCTTCAGTGGCATGGGCGGATGCGCCATGATCGGCCAATCCTTGATCAACGTGTCATCAGGAGCGCGAGCGCGCTTATCAGGAATTGTCGCCGCCGTCATGCTCTTGGTCTTCATCCTCTTTGGCGCCCCATTGATTGAACAACTCCCCATGGCTGCCCTGACCGGGCTCATGATCATGGTCGCCATTGGAACATTTGAGTGGGCGTCGTTGCGCACGTTCCGTCGGATGCCAACCAGTGATGTGTTGATTATGTTAGTCGTTACCATTGTCACAGCGGTGCTACACAACTTGGCTCTGGCTGTTTTGATCGGTGTGATCATCGCTGCACTCTTGTTTGCTTGGGACAATGCCATTCGCATTCGCGCTCGCAAGCGGGTGGATGAAAATGGCTGGAAGCATTATGAAATATATGGGCCCTTGTTTTTCGGATCCATTACTTCGTTTCAGGAAAAATTTGATGTCACCAACGATCCCGAACACGTGGTCATTGATTTTGAAGAAAGTCGTGTTTCCGACATGTCCGCCATCGAAACTTTGAACCGACTCACGGCGCGATATGCAGAGGCGGGAAAAACAGTGCACTTGCGGCATCTATCCGAAGATTGTCGAAGGCTGTTGGATCGTGCAGATGAAATCATCGAAGTCAACCACTTCGAAGACCCGACCTACAAAGTCGTTACAGACAAGTTCTGAAAAACCCGTCCGTTAGCGCTGGGCTACAACGAACAGTTTACCATCGGCAGCCTTCTCCCCAGAAGTATGATCGTAGCCCACCGTGATCATTTCTCGGATTGAAAAGCCGGCCTTTTGCACCAATGATCTGAGGCCATCTTGTGAGCAATAATGCAAAAAAGCTTGCTCTTTCCCTTGATTTCGGCGATAGAAAACATCACCTACTTCATAGCCCTGACTCGCCAATCGCTGGTGTTGAAATTGTGCCAAGGCCGCGGGACCCCACTCGTGTTCATCCGCAATGTCAAAGGCATCAAAAATCAAGATTCCACCCGGCCGTAACATCTCGTAAGCGCTGCGTAAAACCTTCAATCGGTTGGCCTCATCGGGTAAATGACCATACGCATACAGAAGGGTAACGGCATCAAACGATGGCAATTCCTCTAGGTTGGAAATGCATGACAGCGAGCCGACATGGGTATTTACCCCACGCAACTTTGCTTGCTTGGCCATTTCCTCACTCAAATCGATTCCATACATCACGTAATCCAACCCGCTTTGGACCTGAATTCCTTGAGCTCTTCTCCCGGTGCCACACGCCATGTGCATGACCTGTTTCATGGGTTGATCTGCATGCAATGCTTGAAAAGACGCCGCCACTTTGAGGTCAATGGCTTGGGTGTATTGCCTGCGCTTGAGCACTTGCGCATCCTGAGCATCATACACGGCCGCCTGCTCGTCAAAATAGTTGGACACCATTTTTTCGATCACAGCGGAATCTGGCTTTGGCACCACATTGCATTGCACATGCGATGAAGGCACGATGGGCTTGAATTGAAATACGTCGGTTTCCATCGACCGGTAACAATCCCGAGACAAATTCATTGAAGCCGTTGGTGCCTTTTCGTTGCACACATAGCGGCTTCCCGTCTGTAGATCATACAAGGCCAAACCGTCCAAAGTATCCAGTGCCGGATAATAGAAATGAAGCGTTATCAAGGCTTCTGTCGCACTGCCATTTCGAATCTTGTGCAATGTGCCGTCAGGCTCAGGAACAATACCTCCGGGATAAGCCCGCAGCAAGTCGACTCGTTCGAGCTCCGTTCCAGTCAAACGATAGGAAACGTTTTCCAATGTTCCTTGAAGGCAGACGACAGACCCCCAAAATCCCTCGTGATGATGTACGGCACTCTCCACGCCAGGAGGCCAATGAAGCATGACCACTTCAAATGGTTCAAGGCAGAGGATGTTGCGCGCATAGTCCGACGGATCTTCAATGGGAGGGACAGCCGACTGCCAGTCCATCGACAACCAATCCCGGGACTCGACCCAACGACAGAGCGCATCATAGTCCAAGGACTTCGGCGCATTCGACTCAATCTTGTCGACGAAGTCTCTCAAGGAAACCTTCTGAATGAATGTGGACATATTTCACACATAATATTAAGCACCTCAATCGCAAATCCCAGCAACTACAACCAGGCATAAGGTAAGAAGACCTCCGATGCGCTTCCAAGTCACCTCTACGAATTCCTTACAAATCATTGGCAATCAACCGACTCGAAATCCGATTTTCTTCACTCGAGCTTGGGTTATCTTTGACCTATGCTTTCTCTACGCAGCATTGAAAAATCTTACCCCCTAGCCGGAGGTCAATTGCCTGTTTTGAAGGGCATTGACTTGATTATTGAGCAAGGCGAAATGGTCGCAATCATGGGCTCCTCAGGGAGTGGAAAGTCAACGCTTCTAAACGTACTTGGATTGCTTGACAACTTTGATGCAGGCTCCTACCACCTCGACGATGTGGACATGTCGGAATTATCGGAACGGCAAGCAGCTCGATACCGCAGTCGCTTCTTGGGGTTTGTTTTCCAGTCCTTCAATCTCATCGCTTTCAAAAGCGCCTTGGAGAACGTCGCACTCCCCTTGTTTTATCAAAAAATTCCCCGACGCGAACGCCAGAAAAGAGCGTTGGCCATGCTCGAACGCATGGGCATTGCTGACCGTGCGCATCATCTTCCAAGCGAACTTTCAGGAGGACAAAAGCAACGTGTGGCCATGGCCCGGGCATTGATCACCACTCCGAGGGTCATCTTAGCGGACGAACCCACTGGAGCGCTCGACAGTGTGACATCCAATGAAGTCATGGACGTCTTGCGCGAAGTCAACAGTACCGGAATTACAGTAATCATTGTGACGCACGAAGCTGATATTGCGGCACGTTGCGACCGCACCATTCGACTAAAGGATGGCCGCATTATTGAAGACGGAAACAGCAGCGAAGTGGTTGAACCCACAGCGCATGGAATCAGCCCTATTTCATGATTTTCTCGAGAGAATTGTGGATTGAAATCGGGCATACCGTCATTGCCAATCCCTTAAGAACGGCTTTGACAGGATTGTCTGTGGGGCTCGGAATCTTCATTCTTGTGGTGATGCAAGGGCTTGGTTTCGGATTGCAAAATGGCGTGCAACAGGACTTTGGGGACGAGGCGAGCAACTCACTTTGGATTAGAACCAATCGCACAACGCTTCCTTTCCGAGGACGGCAGGCCAATCGATCCATCGAATTGCGCAATGCGGATAAAGAAATCCTGACCGAAAAACTATTTGAAACGCCCCTACACTCCGCTCGTCGGATGCTTTGGGGTTCCACGATTCAAGCCGAGAACGAAGAAGGTCGATTTGCTGTTGTTGGAGTCAATGAAGACTACGACCAACTCGAAAGCATTCCGCTTGTCAGCGGACGCTGGCTGCACCAAGAAGATGTCGCACAGTCAGCCAAAGTGTGCGTCATTGGACAAACGATTGTCGATGATCTTTTTAAAAAAAAGAATCCTATTGGCGAGTACATCCGCCTGCGAAATGTCACATTCCGAGTCATCGGAACCTTTTCCCGATCGGGCAGCCGCTGGACAAATAGCATGGCGTTGATTCCCATCACGACGCTACAGCGTGTTTTTGAAGGAGCCGATCAGGTCGGACGCGTGATCGTCTCCACAGGAGATCGCACCGTGGAAGAAGCTTCCGCAATGGCCTCAATGGCCGATGGTGCGTTACGCACGCGGCATGCCGTTCATCCCGATGACCAGCGGGCCGTCCGCGTCGAAGACAACAACGAAGAATTCGCCATGTACCAGCGCATTTTCATGGGAATTCGATTGTTCATTTGGGTTATTGGAGGGTTTACCTTGTTCGCCGGCGCCATCGGTGTAGCCAACATCATGTCCATTGTGGTCAAAGAACGAACCGTCGAAATTGGAGTGCGCAAGGCATTGGGTGCGACTTCAAGCAGCATTGTCATCCTCATTGTGGTGGAAGCCATTGCCTTGACAAGTATCAGCGGGATTTTGGGAATGATCGCTGGTGTGCTGACGTTGGAGTTTGTGGCACCCTTTGCGGAACACGATTATTTCAGCAATCCCGCCGTCAACCTCAACGTCACAATCACCGCCCTGGGTGTGCTCGTTCTTTCTGGCGCGCTGAGTGGTTTGGCCCCAGCCTTGCGTGCCGTGCGCATTCGTCCCATTGAAGCTTTACGTTACGAATGAGAGCCTTTGATCCCGACCGACTCATTGAACTTGTGCAAGTGATTGTGCGCAATCCCATGCGCGCTTTTTTGTCGTCTCTGGGGGTGGGTTGGGGATTGTTTATGATCATCATCACCGTAGGCTCTGCTCGTGGATTGGAAAACGGGGTAAGGGCGGATATGGGGAATGATGTTGCCAACAGCATGTTCATGTGGGCTCAAAGCACAAGCAAGCCATACAAGGGTTTCCAACGTGGGAGGTCATTGGAACTCAATCTCGCCGATGTCGCATGGCTGGAAGAAAACACACAGCACTTAGACCTGGTTGTTCCTGAGATTCAACTCGGCGGATATCGCGGCAGCAATAATGTCACCCGCGCGGCACATACGGGCGCTTTCGATGTTCACGGGGTGGATGAGAATTATCCCCAAGTCAACCCGTTTCGAATAACGCGCGGACGCTTCTTGAATCCGGGTGATTTGAATGCGCAACGGAAAGTCTGTGTGATTGGTAGCCGCGTTGAAACGGTCTTGTTCGATAAAGGGGAAGATCCGTTGGGTGAGATGATTCAAATCCAGGGAGTCCTTTTCCGTGTTGTGGGGGTTTACAAACCCAAGGGTACCGGAGAAGATGCCGAAAACGAAGCCGAGAGCATCTACATCCCCTTCACCACCTTTGGGAAAGCCTTCCAGACCGGTGACCGCGTGGAGTGGCTATCGGTGCTGATTCGTCCCAATGTGGATGCCGCAGAAGCCGAACAGGCGACGAAGGATTTGCTACTACTCCGCCTCAATGCGCATCCCGACGATAAGCGCGCGATTGGAGGATGGTCTATGGCCGAAGAATTTCAACAAGTGGAATCCGTCTTCGGTGCCATGCGGCTCGTTTCTTTACTTTTTGGTGCATTGGCTCTCTTGGCCGGAGTGATTGGCATCACCAATATCATGCTCATTTCGATTAAAGAGCGCACCAAGGAGCTCGGCATTCGACGTTCTCTTGGGGCCACTCCGCAGCGCATCATCCAACAGATTTTAGGGGAGACATTGTTTCTCACCATCCTAGCCGGTTTGTGCGGATTGATTTTGGGAGTCGGTTTGTTGGAATTGTTGGATGGCTTCATCGAGGACGGCGGCGATGCCGGTGTTTTTCGTCATCCCGAAATTGACCTCAAAACTGTGCTCAACGTTTTGATCATCCTACTCGGAATGGCGCTGCTAGCAGGTATCTTGCCCACACTAAGAGCGCTTTCCATCCGTCCAGTTGTCGCGTTACGATCTGAAGGGTAAACTCATTATTCGAACTTAGAAAAACGATTCAGAAACATGAAAAAAGGCCGTCTACTCCCCTTGTTTCTTTTTGTCACCCTCGTGTTGGCTGGTGCGGTGTACACCTTGAATCACTTGTACGTAAAAGAACAAGCACCGCAAGCACGTTTCAATGTTGAAACCCCGCGTATCGGTGACATTGTGCTGAAAACTGTAAGCTCTGGCACAATCGGTCCGCGCAAAGAAATCGCCATCAAACCACAGATTAGCGGTATCGTGGATGAGTTGTATGTCGAGGCCGGTCAAACCGTTGTCAAAGGCCAGCAACTAGCGAGAGTTCGTGTCGTACCCGACATGGCACAACTGGCGTCCGCACAAAGTCGTGTAGAACGCAGTCGCATCACGCTAGAAAACTCGAAAAATCAATTTGAACGGCAGGAAAACTTACTTAAATCAGGTGTGATTTCGGCACAAGATTTTCAAATTGCAGAGACCTCTTACCTCCAAGCACAGGAAGAAAAGCTCGCTGCAGAAGACAACCTGCTTATCGTCAAAAAAGGCGCAGCAAATCGGGCAGGAGAGACAACCAACACGTTAATTTCCAGCACTGTTGACGGCATGGTACTCGACGTCCCCGTTGAAGTTGGAAACCAGGTCATCCAAGCCAACACATTCAATGAAGGCACCTCCATAGCGAGCGTCGCTGACATGTCCGATCTCATTTTCCGAGGCAAAATCGACGAAAGCGAAATTGAAAACCTCCACGTCGGGATCCCATTGATTCTGTCCATTGGTGCCATGCCCGGGCGAAAGTTCAATGCCACTTTGGAGTACATCTCTCCCAAAGGTATGCCGGAGAACGGAGCGGTCCAATTTGAGATTCGTGCGGCGGTCGCACTTGCTGAAGACGACTTCATTCGTGCAGGGTTTAGCGCGAACGCCGATGTCGTGTTGGATCAGCGAAAGCAAGTCCTTTCGATTAGCGAGTCCTTGGTACAATTCGAGGGACCGACCACATTTGTTGAGGTCCAGACCTCATCGCAACAATTTGAACGACGCGAGGTGACCCTTGGACTTTCTGATGGTCTCACCGTTGAAGTGTTGGGGGGTGTTTTGATCGAAGATTCCATCAAGCGATGGAACCAGCCGATTTTCGAATGAGTGGAACGTGAACCCCATTTCGTTGAGCCTGCAGAATATCCGCTAACTTGAGGGCTATGTTACCCCAAGATCCCTCGGAAAGAGAATCACTCTATCGTCGCAATCCCGACGCATTCCGAAAAGCTTGGGAGCAGGAAACTGGAGAAGGCCAGAGCACTGACCTCCGCGCTGCTTGGGAAGCGCGATTCGAAATCGACATGCCGTCAGACGCTCCGCTTCTTGAACAAAGCACGCGTCCATTCCGTTTTCCGATTGCCGCCTCGCTTTTCATTGCTGTGATCCTGCTCATCCCTTATTGGAGGACGGGGACATTCGATCTCGAATGGGCCGTGCCCTATTTGGCGACGCTCGCCTTCGGCCCTTTCTTACTTTATTACGGATGGGGTCATGTCCGTTTTTTATTCCTCAGTGCCAGCATGGCCGTGGTGCTCGCCCTTTTCTGGTTTGGGTTGGAGGACTGGCTGCTTTTGGACATTCTCGAATCAGGTATTGACAAAGGCCTTGATGTGGGAATCGCGCGGCAAATGGCAGCGCAATCCGGCCGGCTGATGTTGCTTCATTGGCCCATTCTTTTGTTTGGATTGACAGCGAGCATTTGGGTTTCGAAAACTCCCGGAATGCAACGGGTCGATTTCATTCACCACGCAATTCAAGTCGCCATCCATTGTGCCATCATTGTTGCGACGGGGTTTGCGTTGACGGGATTGACCTACATGCTCATCGACGTCCTACTCGGGTTCGAATACACGGAAGAACTCATGACCCACTTGATGACGTGGGGAGCTTCGGGGGCGCTGGTATTTGGGCATGCCGTGTGGCGAAGCCATCCCACCGCTTTGGATCGAATCTTGCCGCTGATCGCCCGCATTTTCATTCCCTTATTTTGTCTTTTGGAAGTGGGATTTCTCAGCGTGTATGTCGGAAAAGGGCTGGCCATTTTAAGCCATGATCGCGAAACACTGTTCATCATGAACTTGCTCCTCTTGGCCGTTCTGATGCTGGTGATTTTGCATGCCGCGTTTGAGACCATCCAATCCCGATTCAACCAGATCTTGCTTTACGCCATCGTCTCCTTGGGTGTTGTGGCTGGACTCATTGGCATCGTCGCCATTGCATCTCGCTTGTGGGAATTTGGCCTCACCCCCAACCGTTTGGTCGTCTTCATCTCCAACATCCTCTTGATCGGGACACTGGGTTCTTTGCTCTGGAGCATGGCCCGCAATCCATCCAAGGATTCCACGCAAACAGTGCGGCTTTCCCTCAATCAATCCCTGCCCATTTTCATTGCTTGGGCAACTGTGGTGACATTCCTGTTTCCTCTCCTATTCGGATTGCCTGTAGTGTTCGGTCAGTAATGACCTTCCAATGGCAGCATTCACTCATCTTCAGCCGACAGGAAGCATCGCTTGGATTCCAAAGAGCACCCGTGTCAATTGTACTAAGAGCGTCAGCGAACGACAATCACCGTTCCGGAATACTCCTGAAGGGGCGGTGTAAAGAATTCACCTTCATCAAAGGCCACCTTCAAGCGCCAAACGTACAAACCGTCCGGCGCGAAATAACCGCTATTGGCGGATAACGCGGGATCACCTTCGACCTCGCCAATCCAACCCATGGTGGGGTCAGAGGAAGCAAAAACAAGCTCACCCCACGTGTTCCAGATTTCAAATGTGTAGTCCAGTGGCTCGCAGGCGATGACAGGCCGAAACATATCGTTGTGACCGTCGTTGTCTGGAGAGAATGCGCTCGGCACATAGGCTTCACACCCGCATGGAATCAGTTTAATTTCAAATGCATCGGAGACGGATTCACACACATTGCTCACTTCCACTTCAAACAAGCCCGACCGTGCCAATGCAATGGAGGGCGTGTTTTGCCCCGTGCTCCAAGCATAGGAAATGGGGAAAATACTGACGGGATTCGCAGCCGTTACCGCGAGCTCTTCACCCTCGCACAACTCATAGAGTGCCTCCAATGAAACCACAAGAGGAGCCGCTTTGAAAACATGAACAGTGTCGGTCCAAGTACAGCCGTTGATGAAAGTGGTGGCGGAATACATGCCGGGGATGTTCACATCAATATCGGGAGTTGTCTGTCCGGTGCTCCATGCAACCGTAGCTCCTTCTAACATGGGGTAGACAAACAAAAATGCAGATTCGTTCGGACACATTAGACGGTCTTCATCGAGATCAAATACAGGCAATTCCTGAACAGCGACGTTTACCGTGTCAAAGCTTGAACACCCGTTCTCCGTGACGACAACCGAATACGTCCCGGCATCGCCAGTCTCTAACTCCTGCGCCATGGACCCGTTGGACCATTGCGTTTGATCAGCCAGTGGTAATTGGGTGTTCAGGGCAATTTCTTGCCCCTCACATAGCTGCACGTCAGGGCCAAGATTCAGAACAGGAAGCGGAATGTTCAGAACACTCACCGATGCCTCATAAGCACACCCTTGGATCGGTGTACTCAACGTGTAGATTCCTGGAGTGGTAATCCAAACGCTCGAATTGATTTCACCCGAACTCCATGTGTATTGAGGAGCCCCCCCTGCGGCTGAAACAAGTACACTATCCCCGTTGCATAACGAAATGGATTCCGGAATGTCCGCATCGAAGAAAGGAGCATAATCCACTTCCAACGTATCGCTTGACAGACAAACTCCAACGACAACTTCCACGATTACAGTCAAGTCTTCGCCTCCAACATTGACCTCACTGAGACCGACCACCAGGTCTCCATTTAGCCACCACTGCGTTTCATCGGCAGCGTAGCCACTCAACACATCCAAGAATTCATTTTCACACAGAATCACATCGACACCCAGATCCACACCCGTATTTGAAGACGGAAGGACCTCTGTCGATTGCTCAAACACACAGCCGAGTAAAGGGGTACTCACCACATAGGTTCCAGCAGCATTGACCCATTGGCTCTCTTGATTGACTCCATTATTCCAAGTATAGCTTTCCGCCCCCGGCAAGGCATCCAGATACAGGCTGTCCTCCAAACACAGCGCTAGGCTTTCTGGCAACCCTGCATCAAAGAAGGGCACGTGGCTATACGACACCGTATCGTAAGCTACACACGCTCCTATCGTGACTTCTACGATGGCGTTTACCGCTTCGTTTTCAATGGTTACAAAGCTTGATGATACGCCCGCCAAATCTCCATTTAAGAACCACGTAGTCTGCATGGCATTGTAGCCGCTACTGAGTGTCACTGATTCTTCATCGCACAAAACCCCGTCCGCTCCCAAATCAACGCCCGCATTCAGTGAGCTCACCGCATTGACGGAAGAGGAGAATGTGCAGGCCTCCGGTGTCGTCGCTGTGACCGTATACACGCCCGGTTCGCTGACCGTCAGTTCAGGTCCGACCGTCCCATCATCCCAAACCAAATCAACGTCGTCTCCTGTCCAATTCACATCTTCCGCCTGGACCACTTGCATTGCATCAAGACACAGTACAACAGGGTTTACCTCCCAATCGACTCCATAGATCGGATGCAGGGACACGCTAACGGTATCGGATTCCTGGCATCCCAGCTGTTCCCATGTTACCCATACCTCTCCCGCGTCCGCAACTTCGATGGAAGTTCCCTCCGTTGCATCGCTCCAAATGACATTGACATCATTGAGCACACCGGCATGATCAAACACGACAGTAGAACCGGGACAAATTGAAACGTTTTCGCCCAAATCAAAGTCCGGCAAGGACAGTGCATTGACCGTAAAGGAGTCGGTCGAAGCGCACCCTGCCGAAGAGTTGAGCGTCAAAGTGTATTCTCCTGGCGTGATGATTTCACGAATCAGATCGGAAGAACCGTCCTCCCAAACACCCGAAATTCCTTCAGGCCAAGGTCCGTTGGAAAATGTCAGAATGCCTTCTTCACACAGGACCGTATCCTCGGGCAGTTCGGTTGAAGGAAATTCAATGACAACCAATTCAACCGACTCCGATTGCTCAACACCACAAATGTCATCATAGCTAACGGTATAGGTCGTCGCCGCGTCCACAGTCGCATCCACAGAATATCCAATTGTGGATGAAAGTCCTCCCGATGGGGACCATGTCGGGCTGACGGCTTCACTATCCACCGTCAGTTCAACGGGCAAACCAGGACAAG
>CAJWIF010000045.1 GCA_913041135.1 uncultured Flavobacteriales bacterium | reverse complement strand
TCCAGCCTTTGTCTTTCAATGGGACGCCGATACCGTCATTTCCTTAACCATCACACGTCCGTTTCGAGACGGTGCTTTAGCCAACCTGGCACTTGGAAGCTACCGCGCGACATTGAGCACCAAGGAGGCCAAGCGATGGAATACGAAAATTACTGAAGCTGAAGAACTCGCTTCCTTTTCTACGCTGGACGCCCTCTACGACAGCCCGATGGTCACGGACCTTCCCTCGACCATACTTGAAATCAACGGACATCGCGTAGTGAATCGCTACCGAGGCCCTGACTTAAGTGAACTGTACACGCTTTTAGAACAACTCATTGCCTCCTCGGAATGGCAACTTCAAGAATGAAATCAATCAACATGAATATGAAATATTTGCTCTCCATTGGCCTCCTGGCCGCGATGTTTATTCAGGGACCAAGCTTGCGCGCCGATGAAGGCATGTGGCTAGTCAATATGCTGAATCGCATCACCATGGCCGAAATGTCGGAAATGGGACTCAACCTCACTGCGGAAGAGATTTACGACATCAACAATGCTTCACTTAAAGATGCTATTGTCCGCTTGAATGGAGGGTCTTGCACGGGTGAGGTCATCTCGTCACAAGGGTTGGTTTTGACCAATCATCACTGTGCCTACGATGCGATCCAAGGTTTCAGCTCTACCGCCAATGATTACCTCACGGATGGATTCTTCGCTTTGGAAAAAGGCCAAGAAAAACACATTGAGGATTTCTACATCAGTTTCCTCGTTCGCATCGACGATGTCTCTGATCGTATACTGGCGGACGTGACTGCAGACATGGACGAGACGACCCGACAAGCCACGATTGCTGAAGCCAGTAAGGCATTCCTTGCCCTCATGAATCCTGAAGGTACCAAGGAGCTGGATTTGAAAAGCTTCTACTACGAAAATGAATTTTACTTGTTTGAATATCAGTCTTTCAAAGACATTCGTCTCGTAGCAGCTCCACCCGAAAGTGTCGGGAAATATGGTGGCGATACCGACAACTGGATGTGGCCTCGTCACACCGGTGATTTTTCCATGTTGCGTATTTATGCCGATGAGAACAACGAGCCGGCTGACTACAGCGAAACAAACGTTCCTTACCAGCCAAAGCGTCATTTGCGCATCAGCATGGACGGGGTTTCTGAAGGCGACTTCACGATGGTCATGGGGTATCCTGGAAGCACGGATCGGTTCTTGAGCAGCTGGGGTGTCGAACAAGCACTGAGCTTGTACAACCCCTCTGTCGTGGAAGTTCGAGACGTGAAATTGACGACCATGAAAAAGCACATGGACGCCGATCCTGCCGTTCGCATTCAGTATGCTGCGAAGTATGCGCAAACAGCGAACTACTGGAAGTATTATATCGGTCAATCCAAAGGACTCAAGCGCCTCAACATTCAGTCCGAAAAAGCTGAATTGGAAGCGCGATTTACAGACTGGGTGAATGGAGATGCTAAACGTCTTGCTGAATATGGGGAGGCACTGGAATTGATTGAAGGCTATTACGCCGACACCGACGCTTCAGTCAAAGGCAAGGTGTACGCCTTAGAAGCAGGATTGATCGGGTCAGACATCTCCTTGTTTGCTTTCCGATTCAATCGCATGGCTGCTGGCTTATTCAGCGAAGATGCCGAAGAAGTGGCTGCTACACAGGCAATGCTTACAGACTACGTCGCTGGTTTTTATCGAGAATACGACCAAAGCACTGACCGGGATTTGTTTGTGAACTTGATGACCAAATTCCGCGATGATATCGAAACCGCTTACCACCCCTCCTTTTTCCAATTGGTGCAGGATAAGTACAAGAACGATTTCAACCGGTATGCAGACAAAATGTATGCAAACAGCTTTCTCGTAGATGCTGACCGTTGTGCTGAATTCATCGCCAACCCTTCCATGAAGAAACTCGAAAAGGACCTCGCTATCACTGTGGGTAAAAGCGCCATCAACACGTATTTCGCGGGCATGCAGAATCCTGCACAAGCGAAATTTGACCGCGGATATCGCTTGCTTGTAAAAGGAATTCGTGAAATGGATTCCGATCAGGCCATTGCTCCTGACGCCAACTCCACCATGCGCTTGACATTTGGACAGGTCGCTCCTTACAAGGCCGCCGATGCTGTGAACTATGACTTTATCACCACAGCCAATGGTATTCTAGAAAAGAAAGACAACAGCAATCCTGAATTCGTTGTTCCGGATGCCTTGGACGCATTGATCCGTGCACGTGACTTTGGACCGTACGCTGACGAGAATGGAGAATTGGCCGTATGCTTCATTCATGGAACAGACATCACAGGAGGCAATTCAGGCTCCCCTGTCATCGATGGCAACGGAGACCTCATCGGTTTGGCATTTGATGGCAACTGGGAAGCGATGAGTGGTGACATTGCTTTCGAACACGATTTGCAACGGACAATCTCTGTAGACGTTCGTTACATCATGTGGATTTTAGACAAGTTCGCGGGGGCCAACAACCTCATCGAAGAAATGGATTTCGTGTCTGGCTTGCGCTAGTCACATAGATTATTCAAAAGAAAAGGCCGCTTTACCAGCGGCCTTTTTTTATGCTTCATTGCGTGGTCCCTTCATGAGGAATCTACCAAATTTAAACTGCGTTACGGCTGGCATTGATGATTCCAAACATCGAACGGACGACCAATCGACGCATCACTTCAGGGTCCCAACTGGAAGCGGAAGGCTCTTCGGCTAGATGGCTTAATGCAAAATGCTGAATGACCAACAACGGACGGATGATTCCATCACGCAATGAAATACTCTCTCTGATGTGCGGATTTCGCTGCATCAAAGTCGTTTGACCCGATATCGCCAAAACAAGTCGCTCCGTCCGTTTGTACTCCTCATGGATTTGATTCCAAATCCCACCAAAAACAGGATCCTGAGCCAAATGAGACGTCAAACGGAAGTCGCTTTTAACCATACTCTGCATGCTATTCTCAATCAGAGAACGGAAGAATAAATTCTTTTCATACAGGCTGGACACTTCGTTCAAACGCCCCGCTTTCTCCATCATTTCAAGCGCCGTTCCCACACCATAAAATCCTGGAACATTCTGTTTCAACTGGGTCCATGAACCGACAAACGGAATCGCGCGCAAATCCTCAAAATTCAATTTCCCTCCACCCTTTCTGCTGGTTGGGCGACTTCCTATATTGGTTTGCCCGTAATACTTCAAGGTTCCCCACGTCTGCAAGTAATTCATGAACTGATCATGCTCTTTCAGAAGAGAGTAATGGCGATAGCTCAATTCTCCCAGTTCAGAAAGCAAAGCAGATTGATCCGCGGACATTACGCTGCTTTGATCTTCAAACAAACGGTTTTGCAATCCTGCTGTTAGCAGTAACTCCAAATTAAAACCTGCCGACTTGGGAATGCCAAAATTGGAACTAATGGTTTGACCTTGAATCGTGGTTTGAATCTCATCGTTCTGAATATCATGACCCAAGGAGGCATAAAACCGATGTGTATTACCACCTCCTCGAGCCGGAGGGCCACCGCGGCCGTCGAAGAAAATAACGGTTATATCAGCAGCCTTGGAAGCCTGCGTAAGCGTCTGTTTCGCTTGATAAATCGCCCAATTGGCACGAAGATACCCGCCGTCTTTGGTACCATCCGAAAATCCAAGCATCACTGTCTGTCGATCTTTTCGATGCTGTAAATGCTTCCGATACACGGGATGAGCATACATCGCATCCATCTCCTTGGATGAACGTTCCAAATCGGCAATGGTTTCAAACAATGGTACAATGTCAAGAGCCACATCCTCATCAGCTCCCGTAGCACGAGATAGCGCGTAAATAGTAGCGACATCTAGGATGCCTCTGCAATTGCTTATAATAAAACGATGGCAAGCCCGCTCTCCGTTTTGTTTTTGAATTTTGCGCATCACACGCAATGAATCCAGAACATCTTGGTGCCGCTCAATATCTAACTTCCCAAGGTCCTCACGCCCTCTCCAAGCAAACAACCGATCAACCTGTTCTTGCACAGACAAGGATCGAAACGAAAGCACATCCTCGCCTGAAGCAGTCAGCACGGAATCCATTGCGGACCGGATGACCCGGCTATCCTGCCGAACGTCCATGCTTGCAAAATGCAATCCGAACAGCCGCAGTTTAAAGAGAAACGCACGGACGCGATCGATATACAAACCGTTTGACTGCTCTAACACCAAAGCGGCCACCTCTTCCAAGCGGGAGGTCAAATCTGCCACAGAGAGCCTCCCGTCTTCGGGGTGAAGCATCGCAAATTCGATTTGGTCTTGCAATTGATCCAAAATCGCAGCCACGTGCTTGAATGTGATCCGCCTTCTGAGGTCGCGAATTTCACGACGATAACAACGGAGCAACGTTGCACGCAACCGCTCTGAAACATGCCACGTGGTTTGTGCGTCAACAAATGGATTCCCATCTCGGTCACCACCTGGCCAAAATCCAATTCCGATTAAGGAAGAACAGATGCTCTCTGCGGCAGCATCGTCCATCGCTTGAGCCACTCGCGCATACAAGTCTGGCACTGCGTGATAAAACACATTCTCCAAATACCATGTCTGGCGAACCGCTTCGTCATATGGCGTTGGTGGCTCCGATTGGAAGAAAGGCGTGAGCCCCAATTGGTGCAACAACTTGCGGATGCTGACCAGGTCATTTTCTTCCATCGCAGTCGCCAAATCCGTAATGATGGCCAAGGCGCTTCCTGGATAGAATTGTGTTGGATGCGCTGTTAAAACAACGCGAACAGCATAATCTCCTAAGAGTTTTTTTAGTTCTTCCTCCTTGCCATGGCGACGGACTCGTTGCATCAAACTTGACAAGGACTCTGCTCCCCCAAGATCGTTCAGCTGCGCAAACCGGGCGTCTTCCAAGGCATCAACTAACACCACCTGGCGTTCTACATATTGTATGATTCGAAAGAGCAGGTCTGTTTTCTGCGCCATGGAGTCAAACCCCTGTTGCTCCAAAAACCGTTCGATGATCTCTTGAGGCGTTTCGGAACGATCGAGTCCTTCGTCGCACGCTTCCTGCAACAACGGCACGCGAAGGCCCGTCTGCCGTATCCCATCCAATGGCAAAGTCAAAAAGATGCCATTAAAAACATGAAACGGATGACTTACGACCGCGCTGTATTCCTTTCTATCCCTCATGAAGTTCTGTTTTTCTAGGTCCTTACAAAGGTACAGTTTGAAGTCGTCCAATCCTCGGCGCTTTGTGGTCACTACCTTTGGTTTCTACGAACTACTTTTTGATCATGCGCATCGACATTCTCACCGTAGTGCCTCGACTGCTCGAGGGACCATTTGCTGACAGCATTGTGCAACGAGGACAAGACAAAGGATTGGTTGAGATCCATGTCCACAATATCCGAAACTGGAGCAAAGACACTCACCAAAAGGTGGACGATGTTCCCTTTGGAGGCAACGCGGGGATGGTCATGACCATTCAACCCATTCAAGATGCCATCGATTCATTGCGTGCTGAGAGAGACTACGCAGAGATCATTTACCTCACTCCTGATGGGGAACGTTTGAACCAATCATTGGTCAACACCCTCTCCATTGGAGGCGACTTGATTCTATTGTGCGGCCATTACAAAGGCGTCGACCAACGCGTACGAGACCACCTCATCACCCGCGAAGTTTCCATTGGTGACTACGTACTGTCTGGAGGCGAACTCGCTGCAGCCGTGCTTACTGATGCCATCGTGCGCCTTTTACCGGGGGTAATCGGAGACGAACAAAGCGCGTTAACCGACAGTTTTCAAGACGGTCTATTGGCCCCACCAGTGTATACTCGTCCGGCAGAATACAACGGATGGACCGTACCCGACATCCTGAGGTCTGGAGACCACGCAGCCATTCAAAAATGGCAAGAGAAACAGGCTTTTGAACGGACCCAGCAGCGTCGACCGGATTTATTCGGTGAAGATTCCTGAAAAAGACGAGTGAACGTACGGGGATTCTTCGTAATATTGCACCCCGATAAACGGGAGTAGAACAACGTTGATACAATGGACCGCATTCAGGAAATCGCAAGCAAGTTAGTGGAAACAAAAGCGTGGCCGGCATTTGGCGCTGGAGACACGGTAACCGTTACCATTAAAATTCGGGAAGGAAGCAAGGAGCGCTTGCAGAAATTCCAAGGAGTCGTTATACAACGTCGTGGAAAGGCCAACACAGCCACTTTCACCGTTCGTAAAATGGCCTCTGGAGTTGGCGTGGAACGTGTGTTCCCTATCGCTTCCCCACTGGTAGATAACATCGAAATTACGAAGCGAGGAAAAGTACGTCGAGCACGTATTTACTACTTGCGCGAATTGACCGGAAAGGCAGCTCGAATTAAAGAGAAGCGCCGATCTGTGGCAAAAAAATAACCTTCGCTTTTGCGAACTCACTTAAACGAAAAGGGCCTACACTTCATTGTGTAGGCCCTTTCTCATTTCAAAATTTCCTGAGCTACGATTCGCAAAGGATACGGCCCCCTGTTAAGCCCTTCTAATTAGGACTCCAGGACCTCACCTACGCGATCCAGCACTGCCGCTTCTCGGGAGTTGACTTCTCGCCACATGGCGTCGCATTCCTGAAGAGTTTCTTCGACGTAACGCTGGTCTGTGAGATCTTTTGCATTCACACGGGCATTTAAAATGGCCCCCATCACACCGACCCGAATAGCCATGGCTCCAACTCCTGCATCTGTGATGGAGTTTGGATTTCCGAAGTCAGCCATTTTTTCCGCGATCTCCATCGATTGCAATGAAATCCGTGCAACTTCCATCGGGATATCGATTGCATGCCGCGTCGCGTTTTGAATGGCCTCTAAGCGCGCACGCTTCTGGCCGTCCGAACCCTTGGGCAGTCCATAGGCATCCATGATGCCGTTGAAAGCCGCTGTATCGGCGTCTACTAGCCCCAGCAACTGTCCTTGTAAAGCCACGCCACGGACAGCGATGTCGCTGAATTCCTTCCATCGGTCATCCCATCCGCGTTTGTGTGCCGACAAATTGGCTACCATCGTGGCCAAAGAAGCACCCAATGCACCGGCATATGCTGCGATAGAGCCACCGCCTGGCGCAGGAGATTCCGATGCCGTTTCCAAAGCAAACGCTTTCAAATCCATCTCTAAGAGCGGCGTCTTTCCTTTGTCTGCAATGATGTACTCGATGACCCGATCTTGTGGGTTGAAGGATGCCAAGTCATCCAATCCTAAGGATTTGACTGCAATTTTGACTTTTTCAGTGTCTGAGATGCCCAAAGACCTTTCTTGCTTCGTCAAGTAAAAGTCTGCTGCATCAGTCAACACCCGCAGGGGCAACAATCCGACCAGCTCACTTCCTGTTACGCGAATGCCCCGTTCGCGAGCTCGGAGGCAAGCCTCGTCAAACGCGATGTGCACTGGGGTCACTTGAATGTCTGTTAAATTCAAAGAAAGCTGCGCCACACCATACTCTTCGATGTACCAACCAATGCCTTTGACAGCCTTTAACGAACCGGGCTCCCGCAAAGGTTCTCCGTTTGCGTCATTTACAATGGGACTGCCTGCACCCCCTTCTCGCTTCACCCTGCCAGACTCCCGGATGTCAAACGCTATGGCATTGGCACGACGCGCGCTCGTGGTGTTCAAGTTGATATTATACGCTATCAAAAAATCACGAGCTCCAATTCCAGTCGCTCCAGATTGTTTCACTTGGTCATTCCAAGAAGCCGGCCCGAAATCAGGTGCGCCCTCTTTTGTCGTCAATTTAGCCAGTCCCTCGTACTGCCCCTTTCGGCAAACGGCCAGATTCTTACGTTCTGATATACGAGCCGCATTTTCATAGAAATAGCCTGGAATTCCGAGTTCTTCTCCGACACGCTTTCCCAATGCATGCGCCACGGCAATGCACTCTGACATATCGACTCCACGTACCGGGACAAACGGACACACATCAGTCGCTCCCATTCTCGGATGCTCCCCGCGATGCTTCGACATGTCAATCAACTCAGCGGCCTTTTGGATCAAACGAAATGCGGCCTCTCCAATGGTTTCTGGGGGTCCAACAAAGGTGATCACGGTACGGTTGGTCGACCGTCCTGGATCAACATCCAGCAACTTCACGCCGTCAACCGTTTCGACGGTTGCAGCGATGGCTTGTATCACATCGTCTCGTCTCCCTTCCGAGATGTTTGGCACGCATTCAATGAGTCTATCCATGGTAAAATCTGATGGGATTATAAACAAGCAAAATAAGACCAACGCGATCGAGGTCCGTCAACGCAAGATTCCATTGATAAACACTTTTTCAACCGGATTGTCACCAAATCGATATCCGATTTCTTCCAATCCAGTCATGGGAGTCGTTACCAATACATTTGCCCGCCAACCCGGTGCGATTACCCCCACCTCATGACTCAATTCCATGGCTGCCGCACCATTGATTGTCGCTGCTGCGATGGCCTCTATGGGCAGCATGCCCATTTTTACCATCGCCAATTGCACAACCAACGTCATGTTACCCGATGGAGCACTTCCCGGATTGTGGTCAGATGCTAAAACAACAGGTAGGTTTGCATCAATGAGTTTGCGCACAGGCGTATATGGAATGCTCAAGAAGTGAGAGCATCCAGGCAAAGCAACAGGAAATACAGGACCCTGATCGTTCTTGAGTCCACCCTGCAGAGCGGTGATATCCTCCGCAGTGAGCTGCTCCAAATGATCTACTGAAAGCGCATTCCAATGCACACTCGCCGCGACACCTCCCAATGCTGTAAATTGATTCACGTGCACTTTGGCTCTCAAGCCCATCTGTTGCGTTGCTTCTAACAATTTGTTCAGTTCGTCCACACCAAAATAACCCTCTTCGCAAAAGGCATCGACATAGTCTGCAAGCCCCTCTGAAGCTACCTGAGGAAGTAAATGCTGGATAACCTCTGCGGTCCATCGTGGGGCATCCCAATCTCCTTCGGGAATAGCATGACATGCCAACAGTGTTGACTTGATCGGAATGGTGTTTTCTTCTTTCAAGGCTTGAATCACACGCAGCATCTTCAACTCTCCCTCCAGGGTCAAGCCATAGCCACTTTTAATTTCCATGGCTCCTGTGCCTTGGTCCATTGCGCGCTGCAAGCGATGCTGAGCATCTGCTAACAGGGTGGATTCTGGAAGCGCGCGCAACGATCGTGCTGAATTCAAAATCCCCCCTCCGGATTGGGCAATTTCCTGATAACTTTTTCCTTGAAGTCGCTCCAAAAACTCTCCTCCACGGTCTGACGCATACACCAAGTGTGTGTGGCTATCGCACCAGGCGGGCAGCACATAGCGACCTTCACAATCTTCAATCTCTAAGCCTGACCAATCCGTTATTCCAGGAAAATCTGTCATGCTTCCAAAAGCCGCAATGCGGCCTTCCTCTACAGCCAACCAAGCATTCTCCAAAACAGGAAATTCAGCCATGGATTGTCCGGCCAACCATTCCGGAGGAGCCTCGTAGCAACCCACGAGTCCTTTAATGTTTTTGAATAGACGCCTCATGCCTGCAAGGTAGCAACACGAACTGTGCTTCCGTAACTTCGCGGCATGGCAGGCAATGCATTTGGTACACTTTTTCGTTTGACCACATTTGGCGAATCCCACGGCAAAGCCATTGGCGGCGTCTTGGATGGATGTCCGGCGGGAATGGAATTGGATTTACCCGCCGTTCAATCCGAATTGCTTCGAAGAAAGCCCGGACAATCATCGCTGACCACCGGAAGACAAGAGCCCGATGAAATCCACTGGTTGAGCGGGTTATATGAAGGAAAGACAACAGGAGCTCCCATCGCTTTCATTGCACATAATCAGGACGCACGAACGGAGGACTATGCCCATTTGGAGAAGGCCTTTCGTCCATCGCATGCCGATTTCACTACATGGGCAAAGTATGGAATCCGGGACCACCGCGGTGGTGGTCGGTCATCTGCTCGAGAAACGTGGGCACGCGTTGCTGGCGGTGCCATAGCGCGTCAGTTTTTGGCACCTTTGGGCATTGAAGTCAGCGCGTATGTTGAACGCGTGCACGACACTGGAATGGTGAGTGTACCTCAATTTTACAACCGAGAGGCCGTCGACGCTCATGCGGTAAGATGCCCAGACCTTTCACTCGCGGAGTCCATGGCAAATAAAATTTTGCTGGCAAAAAAGGCAGGAGACACGGTCGGCGGAACGCTTGTTGTCGTTGCTCGCGGAGTCCCTGCTGGTCTCGGCGAACCTGTTTTCGACAAACTCCAAGCTACGTTAGCTCATGCGCTGTGGAGTCTTCCTGCAGTGAAATCAATGGAGCTAGGCAGCGGGCTGCAGGGGACCTACATGCACGGATCAGAACACAATGACCCGTGGATTCAAACCAAGGAAGGAGAATTTGAAACGACGAGCAACCACTCCGGAGGCATTCAAGGAGGTATTTCCAATGGGTCAGAAATTGTTATTCGACTGGGATTCAAACCCGTATCGACACTGCTTAAAACCCAAGACTCGGTCAACGAGGCCGGCGAACCCATTCAGTTAGAAGGACGCGGAAGACACGACCCGTGTGTACTCCCTCGTGCTGTTCCCTTGGTAGAAGCTATGGTTCTGTTAGTATTGGCGGATCATTCGTTGAAAAACAACAGCGCACAGCTCTGATTTAACACGGCGGTTCTCGTTGCTCTCATTAACTTTCGAACATGAAGGGACTCGCGCTGCACTGGCAAGTAATCATTGGACTCGTTGTTGGCATGGTTTACGCTTGGATGAGCGTAACCTATGGGTGGAATCAATTTACGCTGGACTACATCCAGCCCTTTGGCGACATCTTTATCAACCTACTGAAACTGATTGCAGTGCCTTTGGTATTGTTCAGCATTATCAGTGGTGTCACAAGTTTGGGCAATATTAAAAAGCTGGGTCGAATGGGACTCAAAACGCTTTTGATTTATGTCGGAACAACCATGATGGCCGTGGTGGTTGGATTGGTTCTCGTCAATGCCTTTAGTCCAGGCTCAGGTGCGGATGGAGAGCTCCTTGAAGCCAATCGAATCCGATACGAATTGTGGCGAGATGCCAACGGGATTCAGACTCTTGATGCGCTGAATTATTCCGAAATCCCAGAAAATGCAGCCCTGGTGGAACGCTTGAGACTCGAGTCACCTGAAGCGAATGACTGGGTTGAAGACAAACTCACAAAAGCGCAACGAACCAAGTCGACAGGACCGCTCCAGCCACTTGTTGATGTTGTTCCGAAAAATATTTTTGGAGCGCTTGCGGATATGAGCATGCTGCAAATCATCTTCTTCGCCATCTTTTTCGGCGTCGTGGTCGTCGGTCTACCTGAAGACAAAAAGGGTCCGATTGTGCGCGCTATGGATGCCCTCAATGAGGTGTTTGTTCAAATGGTCTGGGTGGTAATGAAGGCAATGCCCTTTTTTGTTTTTGCACTGATGGCCGGACAGGTAGTCAAAGCTGCCGGTACAGACCCGGCTATGTTCCAGCAGCTACTGAGTTTCCTTTTGCGCTATAGTTTGGTGGTTGTTTTAGGGCTGGCTTTGATGGTGTTCGTCATTTACCCCATGCTTGTTCATCTTGTCGTTAAGGGGATGACGTGGAAACAATTTCAGTCCGGCATGCGCGATGCGCAGATCACAGCATTTTCAACATCGAGTTCTGTGGCGACCCTGCCTGTCACCATGAAGTGTGTGAATCAAAATTTAGGCGTCAGCACACGTACATCGTCCTTTGTCCTTCCTATTGGAGCGACTGTCAATATGGACGGCACCAGCATGTACCAAGCTATCGCAGTCGTTGCCCTCGCTCAATTTCACATGGTCGATTTGGAGTGGAGTCAGCAAGCTGTGATTGTTTTGACCGCCACCCTCGCTTCCATAGGAGCTGCAGCCATCCCTTCGGCCGGATTGGTCCTGATGATCATTGTTTTAGAAAGCGTAGGTCTCAACCCGGGATGGATTGCCTTGATCTTCCCTGTTGACCGCATTCTTGACATGTGCCGCACAGTCGTCAATGTCACAGGCGATGGTGCCGTTTCTTCAATCATCGCTGCATCTGAAAATGAACTGGAGCAGGCTTAAGATTTTCTCGAACATCGGCTTAACCATTGCGGTGATAGCGGGAATGGCGAACTGCGTCGCGGGACAAGATGATTCATGCTTGGACTACAGCAACGAGAAGGTTGTCCGCTTATTGGAGAAAGCTCAAAACTCCTCGAAATACGATCGAGCTGAGCGCATTGCCTTCATCGAGCTGGCCTACAGCAAGGACGAAGAATGCATGGCATGTCTTCTCGAGTGGGGAAAACTAGAGTTTGCCGCAGCCAAGAAAACAGGAGCCAGTTTTTATGCTGCAAGAGAACCATTGAGGGAGCTTTTAGCAAACTGCCCCCACTACCACGCTGACGCCCTGTACATCTTGGGAGCAATGGCGTATGCCGATCGAGATTATCAAGAAGCCAAAGACTATTTTTCAGATTATCAAGACTTCCCTTCCGATCAGCTTGATAAGCTAGGAAAGCGCTACGCCAAACAACTTGCAGAGGTCGAAAACGTATCAAGCTTGATTCAGTTTCAACTGGATTTCTATCGGTATGAGGACGACATCACGCTTGAAATTATCAAGGAAGTCAGTTTTTACGAGGATGAGTTCCTTCCTGCCCTTTCTCCCGATGGTTCTTTGTTGTTTTTCACGCGACGAGGAAAGAAAAAATCCAAGGGTGATGTTCTCACGCGGGACGTTGAGACGTTCAACATGTCCTTGCGTTCGGATGAAAAACAAAGCTTTACATCCGACGTGGCTTTAGAGTCTCCCTTCAATATGGGCTTGCGCTATGGCGGAGCGAGTATCTCTGTTGACAATTTGGAATTGTACATCGCAGCTCAAAATCCAACAGCGGCATTCCCTGAAAACATCGATCTCTTCATGACGCAGTATGAGGTGTTGGACCGCGATGATGACGGCAATTACCTTTACTTGTGGGGTGCTCTCAAACCATTGGAAAACCTCAACAGCGCATCTGGATGGGAAGCTCAACCTGCGCTTAGCTCCGATGGAAAGCAGCTGTATTTTGCATCTGTCAATGAGCAGAGCTTGGTGGATGCATCGGGAAATCGCACCATGGACATCTGGATGTCCGAACGAACTGAGGATGGAGACTGGGGGCCGGCTGAATTGCTTCCACGCCCTATCAATTCGACTTCTAACGACAAGGCACCGTTTCTTCATCCCGACGGCAACACCCTCTATTTTTCAAGCGACCGATCTCCGAGCGGCGGCGGCTATGACATCTGGTACTCCCACCGTGACTCCACAGGCCGTTGGGAGGACGCCAAAAACTTGGGAGCTCCGATCAACACGGAAGGCGATGAGCATGGCTTGGTGGTGAGTACAGATGGCGAAGAGGCTTTTTTCGCGAGTAGACGAACAGGAACCAGGGGATTGGACCTCATTCGTTTCCCGGTTCCTGAAGAATTTAAACCAGAGCAAGTCAGAATTGTGAAGGGAACACTTCAAGCTACAGACGGAGGCATCCCTCCTGGCGCTAAGCTCTATTTGCAGTATGCGAAATCGAAGCGCATCGAAACGATCGAAATCAATGAAGGTGATGGCCGTTTCGCTTCCATTGTTCGTCTGGATCAAGGCGAAGATGTCTTGCTCATATCTGAAGCTGAGGGATTGGCATTTCAAGCGAGCGTCGTGGTCGACATCGAGCAAACACCTCCCAATTCGGACGCCCTTGTCGCTCCCATCGTGCTGCAGCAACCGCTCAATGGGGAAGCGTTTGAAATCGGAGACATTAGGTACGCTTCAAATAGCGCAGAAATTGACAGGACTTCCATCATCATTCTGGAAGCATTCGCTTCATATCTCACACGGAACGAAGCCCTTGGCGTTCACATTATTGGTCACACCGATGATATCGGCGCTGAAAGTGAAAACCAAGTACTCTCCGAGCGTCGTGCATTGGCCGTTGCCACCGCTCTTGCCAACTATGGAATTCCTGTGGCGCGCATCACCTCGCAAGGACTTGGAGAATCCCATCCCCTCGCACCCAATATTGATGCGGCATCGCGATCCATCAATCGACGAACTGAATTTGAAATCACGTTGAAAAACTGATTCTGGAGACCGTTCTTTTCCATAGAAAACCGTAATCTTACGTCATGAAAAATGCATTTCTCCTCCCCCTCGTGTTGGTATGCTTGTCGAGCTGCAATTCAGATCCCTCTGATCAAACGGCCTCAACACATGACACAACCGTTTGGACTTCATACGGGGAACCCATTGCCGATCTTTCTACGCCTGTGTCAGCAAGCGAAGTTGTCAGCTTGATGGATGCAGGAGGAAGTGGTCAAGGGCTATTTGATGCGGAAATTGTTCAAAGCTGCATGACCATGGGCTGCTGGATGAGCGTAAAGGGACCACAAGGAGACACCGTCATGGTCTTCATGAAAGACCACGCTTTTTTTGTCCCGAAAGACAGCGTGCAAGGAAAACGAGCGTTGTTCTCGGGTGAAGCATATTACGACACGCTATCTGTCGAATTTCAGAAGCACCTCTTGGAAGATGCCGGGGCTGATCAAGCGGCCATCGATGCCGTATCTGAGCCTGTTTTTGAATTGGCGTTTGAAGCCTCAGGCGTTCAGATTGCCGATGTTCCAGAAGGAGCTCCAATGGCCGGGGAATAAAATCCCATTCAGGTTCGAATTGTCACAGCTCCAAGAAAATGTGGGGCTGTCTCTTTTTTTGGCAATATCGCCATACAAATAGGCACAGCTTCGCGTTGAGAACTTCAGAGGGCACCGCTTTTCATCACGCAAAGCACCCTTAATTTCGAAAGGACCCAACTTCTGAACATGTCGCAAGCTATCTCCCCCTTTTTTCGGATTCGCACGCTGTTGTTTTTGGCTCTTGTATCTGCACAATTAACGAGCTACTGTCAGTGGGATCAAAGCCCTTTCGACTCCCAACGTTTGTGGATGCAGGCCGAAGCAGAATGGGAGCACCATCAATACGGTTCGGCCATGAACCTATACAGCCGTTGGCTTCAATCCGATAACGAGAATCAGCCTTCGCTTTCTGCATTGGCCAACTTTAGATTGGCCGCTTGCGCAATCGAATTGCAGCATGCCGATGCGGAAAACGGCATTCAAAACTTTATGGAGTCCTATCCTGAGTCTCCTTTAGTGCAAGAAGCCCAATGGATGTATGCAAACTTTCTTTACCGCAAGCGCGATTGGAACGATGCCATAGCAGCTTTCGAATCCATTCGCACAACCCGGATGCCCGTTGCACAAAAACGAGAGCTCCAATTCAAAAAGGGACACGCACAATTTGAATTGGAACGGTATGAAGATGCCCGATTGGATTTATTCGCCGTGATGGAGAACCCTGAAGAGTCTGGGAAGTTTGCAGCGAATGCACAGTACTACTTTAGCCACATTTCCTATATCAAAGGACAACCTCAGGTTGCGTTATCTGGGTTCCAGTCTTTGGCTTCTAATCCTGAATTCGACCAAATTGTCCCCATTTACATTGCGCAATTGCTGCATGAAACTGAGCAGTATGATGCCTTGATTGAATACGCCCCCACCGTCCTCCATGAGGACAGTCGAATCAACGAGGTGCAACGTGCCGATGTTTCTCGTTTGGTGGGAGATGCTTACTACCGGCAGCAACGATTCAAAGCGTCATTGCCTTTTCTGGAAGAAGCCTACACTTTCAGCCGTGGTCGGGATCGAACCCGTGAATTTGCCTATCAAATGGGCTACGTTTACTACAAAGAAAAAGCCTATCGAAAAGCACTAAACTGCTTCACCTTATCAGTTCGCGAGGAAGATTCCATGGCCCAAAATGGAATGTACCACATGGCCGACTGTTATCTCAGTCTTGGTGAAAAAGACAAGGCGCGCACGACCTTTAAAAAGGCATCACAACTGGATTTCGACCGCGACATTCAAGAAGATGCCCTCTTTAGTTATGCCAAGCTTGCTTACGAGCTCACCTACAATCCTTTTGACGATGCCATTGGTGCCGTAGAGCGCTATCTCAGAGATTTCCCGGAATCCAAAAGAAAGGAGGAGGCCTACGGCTTCTTACTCGAGGTGTATATGTCCTCCAAAAATTATGATCGCGCATTGGAAGCTTTGGAATTGATTCAAGAAAAAACACTGCCCGTTCAGCAGGCATTTCAACTGGTTGCATACAACCGTGGTGTCGAGTTGTTTCGAACAGGCAACTACCAGGAAGCTCTGCAGTATTTTGATGCTGTGAGGACGTACCCTGTGGACCCGCTCCTCACCGCCGAGTCGTATTTCTGGCAAGGAGAATTGAATTACCTTCTGAAAAAATATACGGACGCTACCGGCCGTTATGCGGCCTTCGAGTCCTCTCCAGGCGCATATCAAAGCAGCCATTATGCCGATGGCATCTATGCCCGAGGCTACGCACTTTTCAAACGCAAATTGTATGTGGATGCCCTGAGCGCCTTCCGCTCCTATCTCAAGGCAGCTCCTGAAGCAAATGCGAGCAAGACGCGGGATGCCAAACTTCGTGCTGCCGATTGTTTCTTTTCGAAGAAGGATTTTGAAGCTGCATCGCGCTACTACAACGAGGTCATAAGCTCGAGCGATATAACCGAGGATTATGCGCGATTGCAACTGGCCGAATGCTACGGCTCATTGGATCGACCCATGGAAGAAATTGATGTGCTCAAAGAGATGATTGCTCGAGCTCCTCAATCAAGCTATATTCCTGAAGCTCTTTATTCATTGGGACGCAGCTATATCGAGACCAACCAACTTCCACAAGCTCGGAACGCCATGGAACGCATGCAACTCGAATTCCCCAATTCGGCCCGTTTCAAGTACGCCTTGGTTGATCTGTGTTTAATCGGTGTCAAGGAAGGACGTGATGAAGATGTCCTTGGTATCTGGGAAATCATTCGCCGTGACTATGGACAAGATGCCATCGCCGGAGATGCTTTCAATGTTGTAGAACCCATTCTCATTGATCGTGGTTTACTCG
>CAJWIF010000044.1 GCA_913041135.1 uncultured Flavobacteriales bacterium | reverse complement strand
CATGCTCTCCGGTTGGAAAGCGTTGAAGAAAAGATGGAAAAACGCACGATCAAGCGCATCAGGGCTGTTGTTCTTTAGTTTGGCAGTCATTTCCCCACGATACTGGTGTGAGGCTGTATCCAAGGTGATATCCATCGTGTAGTCAATCGATTGCTGCCATCCGGGGTATTGTGCTGAAGCCGAGACAGTGGCGCACGCAATCAAGCTGGTTAGGAGTATGGAACGAATTTGCATAGGAATCGATTTCAAAAGAGGATAAATCAAGCTTTGATTGTCGCGAAAATAAGGCCTAGGTCATTGGGAGATTGATGCGGTGCTAGCTCCGCATTCTGCAAGAGGGTCAATGGCGTAAATCATCATCCGCTCCGCTGAGTTGATGGGATTGAGCCACGAGAGAAGTCGATCCCATCGGCCCGGTGGAACTTGTTCAATGTACTTCATGGAGGAGTAAGAAGCTTTGTAACGTTCAACGCCTTCGCCGAGATGCTGACTGCCAGAAAACACGATGTAGTTGGGGAATGATCGGCTGGGGCTGTTGCACATCACTTGGCGATGATTGACTTCGTTGGTTTTCAGATCGCTGCTCCAGTATTTCTCCCATGACCCGCTGTAAAATTGTGGCGGCATTGCCGGCTTGTCCGTGTGAACGATAAGGAAATTTGTTAAATCTCCCCGGTTGTAGAGTGCAGTCATGGACTCTATCCGAGATTTTTTGGGCTGTACGCCGCAAAACACCAAGCCAATAACCAAGTTGATTGAAATGAAAAATAGAGCTGAGCGGCGTTCCAATGTTCTCCGTTTTTTCCAAAAGGAGGATTGCTCGCGAAAGGCCATCCATCCTACGCTTCCTGCCACGATCACAAAAGGCACCATCGGCAAGATAAATCGCTCCTGCTTATTTGGAAAATAGCTGTGAAAAACAAAAAACACAAGTGGAGGCAAAACCAACATAGCGTGCTTTCGCACAATGGCGCCCATACCGATTGCCCAAGCGAATGAAAACGGCGGGATGAGCAGTCCCAAAATGACCCAAATGTATTGGTGCCAAAATCCTTGAGGATATCCGCTAGAGTGGGTTGAGTTGTATTCGATATAAGCGCGCAACTGGGCAAACGGCTCTCCCCAAATGAATACATCCTGAATTTGGCCTATGCTGAAAAACAAAAGGGAGGAAAAGGAAAGGATGCCAATCTCTGAAACTGTTTTGGAGACTTTTTGATTCGAACTGTAGTTGACCCAGGCGATGGCAATTGCCCATCCGATTCCGAAAATACCTGCTTGATACCGCAGGGTCGTCGCTAATCCCAGTCCGATTCCAGCAACAAACCATGTGCGCCATGAGCGCTCCATTTGTGGTTTTTGAATGACTACCCATGCGGACCACATGAGGGGTGGGATACAAACTACCTCCACCAATTGCCGAACGCCGAGGTGTGGAAACCATGCAAACCCGGCCAAGGCCAGTCCGGCCCAAACGGCACTCTTGCGTCCGCCCAGCGCCTCTGCTATCTTGTATCCAAATGCTACAATGAGTAAACTGAAGAGTCCGTGTAACAGCCGTATAATCAACATTTGCGTGGTGGGAGCGACAATTCCTACTGCTAGTAACACTCGAAAGATGCCACTGATAACGCCGGGATAAGCCAAGTTTGCCTGATGGGGTTTGGGCGAAGCAATGCCTTGGTCGCGCTGCGTCCAGGGCATCCAATTATTGTAGTCTTCTCCTTCCGCCCATGACGCCGAGGTTTCGATGACGAGAAAATGGTCGTCGTGCATGAGGTAACCTGGCGCGTTCAAAGCCGCTCCGAGGCGAAAGGCCAATCCAATGAGGAGGATACCGGCGAGTGGGTTTAACCGAAACCAAGCGGTCATTCCGTGCATTTTGATTCGCTTATTGTGCTTGGTTTTTCAACGCTAGCATTTGAAGGCAGGCAACAGCTGCTTCAATGCCCTTGTTGCCATGCTCTCCTCCTGAGCGCGCGCGCGACTGGTCGATATTATCATCCGTAAGCACGCAGAATATTGCAGGCTTTCCCGAATCAAGACCAAGTTGCATCAACCCTTGTGTTACCCCTTGGCATACAAAGTCGAAATGAGCGGTCTCGCCACGAATAACCGCGCCAATGGCAATTATCGCATCGCAGGCATTTGGTCCGTCGAGGAGCCATTTGGCAGCCAATGGCAATTCGAATGCACCAGGTACAGGCCGAACGATGCAATTGACTTCGGAGACGCCGGCATCCCGCAGCACCTGGACGGCACCATCTTTTAAGGCGTTCGTGATCTCACCGTTCCATTCTGAAACGACGATGCCCACGCGATAGTGGGCACCATTGGGCAACTGGGCCCGGTCGTAATGACTTAGATTTTTTCCTGTCGTGGCCATGTAATTGGCTTGGCTTCAGATTAGCTTCCAGCCAAAGATGCTGCCATTGCTTCGGCACCACTCTTTTGTTGGCTCTTTGGATAATCGTTCACAATGCGGTCCAAGTAAGACTTGGCGGTGGAGTTGCTGTTCAATTCCATTTCTACCAACGCTGCTTTGTATAAGAACATTGGAGCAAGAATTGCCTCAGCCATACCAGCCTCAGATCGAGAAATTGCGGATTCAAAAGCAGATTTAGCTGCGGCATAGTTCTCCAATTCTACCTGGCAATCACCGATGTTGCCAACCGCAAGGACTGCAATCACATCGTCGCTTGCTTCGGCTTGCTCAAATGCAGCGATTGCTTCTTCAAAGGCTCCAGCGTCGCGGTGAACGATTCCCATACGATAAGCAGCACGTGAGGCAGCAGCTGTTCCACTTTGGTCGTTCATGACTTCTTCAAGACCGGCAGCAAAACCATCGCCATAAGCAGCGAGGTCCACAGAATCCATTTCGAAATAGCTCTCGGCTCTCCAGCTGGTTTCTTCGGCTTGCGCCTCTGCAGGAGCAGCAATAAAACTTTGGTAGGCTAGAACAGCGACAATCAAGACCGCAACACCTCCAATACCGTAGGTCAATGAGGATCGGTTTTCATCAACGAACTTCTCCGTTTTGGTGTAGGCTTCCCCTACATCGAGGAGGGTATCGTCTTGGGGCTTTGTTTTCTTCGCCATGGGTTTTTTGTTGGGTCAAATATTTTGTCGTGAAAGACCGAGCAAAAATAGTGAAATTCGCATCATGGTACTCGAACAACTTCACCTGCATCATTTTAAGAACCACATTGGATCGGATTTGGCCTTTGGTTCACAGGTCAATTGCCTTCTGGGAGACAATGGTAGTGGGAAGACCAATGTGCTGGATGCGGTGCATTACTTGTGCCATACCAAGAGTTATTTCAACCCAATTGATGGCCAAAATATCGCTCACGGGGAAGATCAGATGCTTGTGCAAGGACAGTTTTTACGCCACGAACAGCGTGAAAAAGTCAGTTGTGCCATCGCGAGAGGAGTGAAAAAAGTGTTTCGCAGGAATGATAAAGCCTACGATCGGCTGGCTGATCATGTGGGTAGATTTCCCGCGGTGATGATTGCGCCAGATGATTCAGCGTTGATTCATGAGGGCAGTGAAATGCGGCGGAAGTGGTTAGACTCAGTCATTTCTCAATCCGATCGGGGGTATTTGCAAAATGTGATGACGTATAACAAGGCGTTGAACCAACGCAATGCGCTGTTGCGGTACTTTGGAGAAAACCGAACCTGGGATGAAGAATCCTTGGCGTTATGGGATGCACAACTCATTCCTTTGGCGGTGGCGATCCGAGCGCGGCGCGTAGAGTTCATTGCTGGTTATGCTCCTGTCTTTCAAGCGGTGCATGCGGATATTACGCAAGGGGCGGAGTCGGTAAGCTTGATGTATCGCTCAGATGTGGGGGACACCGATGAGTCATTTTCAGATCAATTGTTCAGGGCGCGCGATGATGACCGAAGGTTACGAAGAACAACATGTGGCATTCACAAAGATGATGTACTCTTTATGTTGGGAGAACACCTTCTGAAACGCTTTGGATCCCAGGGCCAACAAAAATCGTTTTTGATCGCACTTCGTCTCGCTCAATTGGAGCACATTGAAGCTGCAACGGGCGTGAAACCCATTCTTTTGCTCGATGATATTTTTGACAAGATTGATGACAAACGCGTTCAATCATTGATGCGTCGCGTGACTAGCGGTTCATTTGGCCAGGTGTTTATCACGGATACGGATGCCCATCGAATTCCACGGATGTTTGAGGAAATTGGAGCGAATGTACGGGTGTATTTGGTCCAAAATGGAGCGGTGAAAGAATCGGTTAAAGACGTAAATTCGACCAATGAACCGGAATGAACCGAAACCACTGAAGGCTGCGATTGAACAATTTGTGAAAGCATATCGGATGCAGAATCGATTGGACGAGGTGGATACAGTGAATGCTTGGAACGCGTGCTTCGGAAAGATGGTCCAGCGCCAAACGCGTTCGATTCGTTTGCAGGCAAAAGGCAAGCTATGGGTCAAATTAAACAGTGGTCCGCTGAAAGAGGAGTTGATGATGAGCAAGGGGAAAATGGTGGAGCGACTGAACGAACATTTGGGGCGCAAAATCATTTCAGAGGTCATTATACAGTGATTTCAAGGCAGTTTTAGATTGACTTCAGTACCCCCTTTAGCGCATTACATTCCTTTTTCTCGCCTTAAGCGCAACTAAATCACTATTTTACCTGTTGATACAGCGCATGCAGAAGGTCCAATTGTTCGTCTTGTTAACCGTGGTCGCGGGGGGGTTGCTCCTCACGGGAGCTGTGTTGCGCCCAGACCATATGCATTCTGAGGGCCGTCCGTACCATACAGCTACATTTCGAATGGCGTATGGAGGGTTGCCGGATACAACGAACAGTTTATTTACTGGAAGCGGGAAATGCGCCGGCTGCCATGGAAAAGATCCAAATCATTTTGCTAGCATCGCAGGACAGAGTTCACCTATCACACCTATGCCCGATGGATGGGATGTCAATGTGACAGATGACTGGCGGAGTTCGCTGATGGCCAATTCTGCAAAGGACCCTTTTTGGAAGGCGAAAGTGCGGCATGAAGTATTGGTAAATCCGTCCCACCAACTCGACTTGGAGGACAAATGCACCTCGTGCCACGCTCCTCTAGGCCATTTCGCAGCGCACAATGATGGCGAGCCACATTATACAATGGCAGCGCTCGTTCAAGACAGTCTCGCATTGGACGGAGTGAGCTGTCTGGCTTGTCACCAGCAATCCATGGATGCGGGAAATACATTTAGTGGCGAGTTGACCTTTGACGATAGTATGGCTTACGGACCCTATGGTGCAGGAAAGGATGAGCCTCCGCTATACGACTTGCCTATGGTGACATACGCGGCATATCAGCCTGCCTATGGAGCTCACATCGCAAACGGTGAAATTTGTGCAGGGTGTCATTCCTTGGTCACGCAGACTACGGATATGGATGGGGAGTACACAGGAGCTAATTATGTAGAACAAGCGACGTACCATGAATGGTTAAATTCAGCTTACGCGGATGATGGAGACGACCCCCAAACATGCAACACCTGCCATCTGCCTCGCATCGACGATCCTGTGGTGATCAGCTCAGGTTATGTCTTTTTGGAGCCACGAGCTCCTTATGGTTTGCATTACATGGTGGGGGGGAATGCGCAAATGCTTGAAATCATGCGTGACAATGTTGATGAATTGGGGCTTTCTGCCACAGAAGAACAATTTGACAGCACATTGGCTCGGACCCGCAAAATGTTGCGCGAACAAACACTTGATATAGAGGTGCTTGCGAGTGATTGGCTCGATGCTTCGGGAGGCAATCTTCAGCTGAAACTCACCAACAAGGCAGGGCACAAGTTTCCTTCCGGTTATCCGGCGCGACGTTCGTGGGTAGAGGTTAGGGCGCGGGTTGGCGATGAAACCATCTGGCACAGCGGTGCATGGTCCACTGATAATGGATCCATCATTGGTGTTGACGAGGCTGGGCTGTCAGTTTATGAACCCCACCATGACATCATATCGGAAGAGACGCAAGTGCAGATTTATGAGTTGGTCGCAGCCGATGTGACAGGTTTGCCCACCAATTTGTTGGAACGTGCAGCCTTTTCACTCAAGGACAATCGATTGACCCCCAAAGGATTCAGTTATGAGCATGCCGTGTATGACACCACCCGAGTGGAAGGGTTGGCCTACGATGATGCAAGTTTTGATGTTGCCGATGGTTCAGATATCATTACCTATCAATTTCCACCTGCAGCAGTCGGTGGCCAAGTTGAAGTCGATGTCAATGTTTGGTATCAGGCAATGCCGCCGCGATGGGTCAATCCGATGTTTGAATTTCAAGACAGTACAATCCAAGCTTTCCAAACCTTGTTTGAGGCGCAAGGTGCTGCGCCAGAATTGGTAAAGGACACTACGTTTGTGCTGGACTTCATGGGAGGTATGAATGAGTCTATTGCACTGGAACGTTGGTCGGTTTATCCGAATCCATCACGCGATGGCCAAGTCACTATGCAAGTGCCTGAACGCGCCCGCGGTTCCCTGTGGGAAGTCTATGGAATGGATGGTTCTCGGATTTCTTCTGGTTGGACCATACCGGGCATGGCTATTTCCCTGCCGCGGGTGCAGGGAACCTATGTGATTCGTTGGCACCTCGACAACGGAGAAGTCGTTTCGCGCAAAGCAATGGTGAGGCGATAAAGTTCCGTCTCAATCTTCGGTTTCCCCTTCCTCACCATCCCAAAAATGGTCGGATTCTTCGCTGGTTTCTCCCAAGTACACGTCCAATAGCCCATCGGGAATGGAGACACTCAAGCGTCGGGCGTCGCGATCCACATTGATCTTGATTTCAGATGGGAGGGGTATCAATACCTCTTTGCCTTCGCATTGTACCTCTAGAATTGGGTACATGGCGTAATCCAACACCTTGCCAATTGTCCCAATCAATTGACCGCTGTCAGCATTGACCGCTGTCCATCCTTGGACCTCATGCAAGTAAAATTCACGGTTGTCAAGCTTGGGAAGCATCTTGATCGGGAGGAAGACATTCGCGCCGCCAAGTGCTCTAGAAGCAGCTTCACTTTCCACACCCTCTAGCTGGACAATTAATTTGTGCGCTGAGCTATGTGCTTTTACCGAGTCTAAAAAGTGAGGGACAAGTCGGCCCTGAATTTCAAGATATATGCAGTCTATATCTGCATAATACTGGGGTTGGTCTGCATCGATGTAAAGAATGACATCGCCTTTGTAGCCGTGGGGTTTGGTAATCTTACCGAGAAGAAAGCAGTCTTCGATGTTCATGCAGAGGCAATTTTAGGACAAAGAAAAGGGCTGTCACCGGAGGTGCAGCCCTTTGCAATATTAAAAATGAAGAATTAATCTTCTTTCGTGTCTTTCTTTTCTTCTTCTGCTGGAGCTTCCTCCGCTGCTGGAGCTTCCTCCGCTGCTGGAGCTTCCTCCGCCGCTGGAGCTTCCTCCGCTGCTGGAGCTTCTTCTACTACTGGAGCTTCTACCACTACTGGAGCTTCTACCACTACTGGAGCTTCGGCTGCTTCTTTTGCGGCCTGGGCCTCAGCTATAACTGCTTTCTGTGCAGATTCACGGGCCTCATTCACTGCTTTTTCAGCGGCCAACCGAGTCGCTTTATCCTTATCAGATTCATTTGTGAGCTGATCAATTTTGCCTTGAACCTTAGCTGACTTTTCGGTCATCCACTTTTCGAAACGCTTTTCAGCTTCAGCTTCGGTCATTGCACCTTTGCGAACTCCGTTCAAAAGGTGGTTGTGATAAACAACTCCTTTATATTTCAGCAATGCGCGGACGGTGTCCGACATTTCTGCTCCAACTTGCAACCAATGCAAAGCGCGATCGTGGGTTACTTCAATTGTAGCCGGATTGGTATTGGGGTTGTAGGTTCCAACTTTTTCGATATATCGGCCATCACGTGGAGCGCGAGCATCTGCTGCAACTACATGATAGAATGCTTTTCCTTTTTTACCGTGACGCTGGAGTCGGAGACGAGTAGCCATGAGAGAAACTTTTAATAAGGGTCCTAAACCCGGTTGTTAAAATCAAATATGTAAAGCCCTTTACGGGAGCGCAAAAATACATTCGAACGTTAGAACAAACAAAGGGCGAGCATTATTTTTTCATTCTTGCACCTTCTGACAACAATTTGTGGGTGAAACGTGTCTTAATATTGGAAGCCAACGCTATCTAAGAACCACAATTCAATGGAAGACTCGCCTGAAAGAAAATGGAACAATTCCACTGTCCGCATCACGAATGTCATGGCAGCTAGCTTAGATGGGGTTATTGCATCTCATCCGAATGAATCAGATGATGAACGAAAAGCTATGGGTTTCACGAATGAGGTGGACCATGACCACGTGCGTAGATTATTGACGGAAAGCGACGCAGTCATTGTCGGTGCTCATTCTGTCAACGTTAGTGGGGGCGTTATGGAAGTGATGAATGATAAAGGCAAGTTCCCGACATGGATCATGTGCACCCGAACGGGCTTTGCACACAAAGCTCCGATTTGGAATCATCCTTCAACACCAAAGTGGTTGGTTTCAGACAAAGACTTGCCGGTTGACAAAATGACAGGAGCGGAGCAAACGTTGGTTTACAATCCATTAACGGACGGTGACAATGGCATGGTTCACGCGATAGCCGATGCCTGTGCAAAAGCAGGGTTGAAACGCGTTTTGCTTTTTGGTGGAGGTGTAATAAACGCGAAGTTCTATGAGGCGGGCGCTGTCAATGAATTCATTGTGACCATCTGCCCTGTCATTGTGGGCAGCGACCAGGGCGTGCCGATTGTCCAGCCCTCATTGAGCATTCCCACCCACTTCAAACTTGAGGGCGCAAAGACCGATGGGAACTTGGTTTTCATCCATTACATTGCAACATCATGAGTGAAGGAGCAATGATGGAGGACGCTATGAGCAATATGGAAATTGAGCACAAGTTTTTGGTTGACGGCCAATTTGATTGCCACGACTGGGCCGATGCTTGCAGGGCGCTTGAGCCGGACAATGAGAAAGAATTGCGAGTTGTAGATACGTATTACGTTCCGCCATCCGATGAGACGTGGATATATCGCCATCGGTTTGATGCTGAAATTCAACAGCTCACTGTTAAGTCGCGCGGGGGGGATACCCAAGTACGGACGGAAATCAATCTGGATCTCAACGGCATCGATCAGTCTTCGAAAGTGGCGGCGTTTTTATCGGCACTGCATATCGACGAGAACCACGAAGTTGTGAAGCAGATTCATGTGTTTGACTTTCCCGATTGTGAAGTTGTGCATTACACTGCGCAATGTGGAAACCGCACCGTGTCTTGTGTCGAATTCGAGGCAGTAGGAGCAAAAAATATTGAGGAGGCGTTGCGGGTATTGGACCGGTATGAGTCTGCGCTGGGGTTTGATTCTGAACAGCGATCCAAGATTAATTTGTTCGATCTGTTGGTCCGTTGATTTAGTAAAAAATTAGCAAAATGAGCGAGGCATATGATACCATAGGGCTGTCTGAAATGCAGTTGGAATGCATTGTGGGCATCCATGAGCACGAACGGACCACACCTCAGCCGCTGAGAATTGGAGTGGAACTGCATTTTGAGCGCCAGCCGAATGCATTTGGTGCTTCTCTCGCAGAGTCGGTCGACTATTCTGTGGTAGCCGGTCAAGTGTCTTTTGTCCTGGAGATTGGCAAATTTCGATTGTTGGAGACAGCCGCAGAGGCTATTTGCCACCTGTTGCTGGCGCCATCTCCGCCTGACCGACCGTCTCGGCGCCCATCTTCGGTGAGTATCCGGATTCAGAAACCGCTCGCTTTGAATGGTCTGGCGGAGCCTTGGGTTGCCATTACACGCCATTCTAATGAAGTTCAATACGGCAAAGAGGTGAATCACTTTGGCGAGGTGGACCTTTTGCATGAAAACGATGATTGCGGTATTTACTTGCTTCGAATTCCTCCAGGCGCTAAAATCCCCGCCCATTTTCATGCAGAAATGGACGAAGGTGAACTGGTGATGTCTGACGGGTTGTTGCTTCAAAGTCAGCCGATCCAAGAGGGAATGGCTCATTCTTGGCCGAAGGCATTTGTGCATGAATACCACAACCCCACAGAGCATGAACGGAGCATACTTTGCGTAAACGTACCCAAATTTAATCCAGCGGATGAACGGTTGGTTCAAAATGCTGACCTGCAAAGTCCTGCTCCCTATGCCAAGCGCTTTTTTGGAGTCGAAACTGAATAAGCTATGAAGAAGATAACAGCGTTGATTACAGGAGCTTCCAAGGGCATTGGATTTGCGGTAGCCACACGATTTGCTCCCGTGCTCTCAGAGTTGCACCTTGTGGCGCGTGGCAAAGAAGGTTTGGAAACCGCTCGCGAAATTTTGGCACGGCCTGGGCTGAAGATTCATTTGCACTGCCATGATTTGACCACCGAGCAAGGCGTTTCATCCTTGGCAGCGGCGGTGAAGAAAACCGCCCCTAAATTGGATTTATTGGTGAGCAATACTGGGGTGTATCTGCCGGGAACATTGGTGGGTGAGAGTCGTTCGGATTTGCGTCATATGATGGAGCTTAATGTGTTGTCTCACTGCGATTTGTTAAATGAATTTGACGATTGTTTTGAGCACGGTTCATACATCTTTGAAATGGCTTCAGTGGCGGCGAAGAAGCTCTTCATAGGAAAGCCAGGATACAGTATTTCCAAACATGCACAAGGTGCTATGATTGAAGCGCTTAGACACGAAATGAGGCCTCGAGGTGTACGGGTGACTTCGGTGATGCCTGGGCCTACATGGTCCCATTCTTGGGACGGAGCTGAATTCCCAAAGGAACGTTTGCTCGATGCGTCCCATGTTGCCGAGATGATGTTCGCTGCTTGGCAACTCCCTCAGGAAGCTGTGCTTGAAGAGATTGTCATTCGGCCCTTTGAGGGAGACATCGAGTAAGCCCAAAGTTCAAATAAAGGCTGTGCATTTCCTTGGGTATAACCCGTGAATAACTGACGCGTCAAAAAAGCGTTGAAAACGGAGTGTGCAATGTAGTTTCGAGTGATGTTTTTAATTTATGACACGGAGACGACTGGTCTTCCTAGAAACTGGAAGGCGCCACTGACAGATAGCGATAACTGGCCGCGGCTGGTACAATTGGCTTGGCAACTCCACGATGCAGACGGAAAATTGGTGTCACGAGGCAATCACATCATTCGCCCCGATGGATTCACCATTCCATATACCTCTGCAAAGATTCATGGCATCTCGACTGAGCGCGCGCAGAAGGATGGTGTTCCGCTATCTGAGGCATTGGCAGCTTTTGATGGTGACCTCTCCCGTGCAGGCTATGTCATGGGCCACAACATCGAGTTCGACGTCAATATCGTCGGTGCCGAGTACCATCGGTTAGCGCAGCCAATCGAAAAACTTACAGACAAACCGGTCATCGATTCTAAAAATGAAGCGACAGAGTTTTGCGCTATTCCTGGTGGTCGAGGGGGACAATTCAAATGGCCGACGCTGACGGAACTGCATAAAAAATTGTTTGGAGATGGATTTGGCGAGGCGCATGATGCAGCCTATGATGTGGATGCCACGGCCAAGTGTTTTTTCGAATTGTGCCGATTGCGTGTGATTCAGCGGCCCGAATTGACCGATCCCGACGGCATTAAGTACGAGGCGCCTAAGCTAGAAGCGGCCAATTTTGCGGCTTCTGCAGCAAAATCGATCACGGCCGAAATTAAGTCGGCAGCGGTTGTCTCCGATGCGGTTTCAGTGGTTCACTTGCACACGCACAGCAAGTTTAGCATCCTTCAAGCGGTGAGTAGTGTTGCCGAGTTGACCAAGCAAGCTGCAGATTTGGGGATGAATGCTTTGGCCATTTCGGACCATGGCAATATGATGGGTGCGTTTCAATTTGTGCGAGAAGCCAATAAGAATGGCATCAAGGCAATTGTCGGTGCGGAATTGAACGTATGCCGTGACCATCAAAATCGCAACGTCAAAGACGACGGATATCCAACGGTCCTGTTGGCCAAGAATAAGGCTGGGTACCATGAGCTTACAAAATTGAGTTCTAAGGCGTACACAGATGGTTTTTATTACGTGCCCCGCATTGACAAGGAGTTGATTGCTGACCATTCCAAGAATATAATCGCGACCACAGGAGGGTTGTTTGGCGAGGTGCCGTCGCTTATTCTCAACGTGGGAGAGCAGCAAGCGGAGGACGCGTTTGTGTGGTGGAAGGAGACCTTGGGAGAAAATTTTTATGCAGAAATCAATCGTCATGGCCTAGAGGAAGAGCAAGTGGTCAATGAGGTTTTGCTGCGCTTTTGCGCGAAGCACGGAGTGAAGTACATCGCTGCCAATAATTGCTACTACACTGAGAAGAAGCAGGCGGACGCTCACGATATATTGCTTTGCGTCAAGGATGCCCAAAATGTGAGTAAACCCAAAAGGTACATTGGCAAGCGTGGACGGGAGTTTCGATTTGGTATGCCCAATGAGGAGTGGTACTTGAAATCGCCGGCTGAAATGCGAAAGTTGTTTGCTGACTTGCCAGATGGACTGACCAATACCCAAGTAATTGCGGATAGCTGTGAATCTTATATTTTGGAGCGGGACGTGTTGTTGCCGGCGTTTGAAATTCCAGCGGAGTTTGTCCACAAGGAAGATGAGGCTGATGGAGGGAAAAGAGGAGAGAATGCGTATTTGCGCCACCTCGCGTTTGAGGGTGCCGCGAAGCGCTACCCGGAAATAACGGACGAGATCAGGCAGCGATTGGATTTTGAGCTGGAGACAATTGAGCGAACGGGATACCCAGGATATTTTTTGATTGTTCAGGACTTCACCAATGCGGCACGAGAAATGGGGGTGAGTGTCGGGCCAGGCCGGGGTTCGGCTGCAGGATCAGCGGTGGCTTACTGCGTGGCAATTACCAATGTAGACCCGATCAAGTATGATTTGCTGTTTGAGCGATTTCTCAATCCAGACCGTGTCAGCTTGCCAGATATTGACATTGACTTTGATGATGAGGGACGTGGCAAGGTGATTGATTATGTGATCAACAAATACGGATCGAATCAGGTGGCGCAAATCATCACTTACGGTTCCATGGCGGCAAAAAGCTCTATCCGGGACACAGCTCGAGTCTTGGAGTTGCCTCTGGCAGAAGCGGATCGGATTGCAAAACTGATGCCGGACATTAGCCTCAAGAACTTGTTCTCGCTTGACGACAAAACGCTCAAGGAGAAGCTTCGGGGTGCGGAAGGATTGCAGCAGGTAAACATGATCAAGGAGTTGGCAAAGCGACAATCCCTTGAAGGACAAACTCTGCGGACGGCTCAGGTTCTGGAAGGCAGCCTGCGCAACACCGGTATTCATGCCTGCGGCGTCATTATTACGCCATCTGACATTACCAATTATGTGCCGGTGGCGGTGGCCAAGGACAGTGATATGGCCTGTACGCAATTTGACAATGCGGTGGCAGAAGATGCGGGATTGCTCAAGATGGACTTCTTGGGATTGAAGACGCTGACCATCATCAAGGATGCCGTGCGCAATGTCAAAGACCGCCATGGACTGGATTTGGATCCCGATGCGTTTCCGTTGGACAATGCAAAAACGTACGAGCTCTTTCAGCGCGGCGAGACCATTGGCATTTTTCAATACGAGTCGGCGGGAATGCAGAAGTATTTGAAGGAATTAAAGCCCACGGTTTTCGGCGATTTAATCGCAATGAATGCCTTGTATCGGCCAGGTCCGTTGGAGTACATTCCGTCGTTTATTCGCCGGAAGCATGGCACCGAGGAAATCGCGTACGATGTGGATGCGTGCAAGGAATACCTCGAGGAGACATACGGAATAACGGTTTACCAGGAGCAGGTGATGTTGCTTTCGCAGAAGTTGGCCGGGTTTACGAAGGGGGAGGCTGATACGCTTCGAAAAGCAATGGGAAAGAAAAAGGCTGATCTCATCGCCAAGATGAAGCCACAATTTCTTTCGCAAGGAGCGGAGCGTGGACACCACCCTGATAAGCTCGAAAAGATTTGGAAGGACTGGGAAGCTTTTGCGGCTTATGCATTCAATAAATCGCACTCCACGTGCTACGCTTGGGTAGCCTACCAGACGGCCTACCTAAAAGCCAATTATCCTGCTGAATACATGGCGGCGGTGCTTTCCAACAACATGAGCGATATCAAGCAGGTCACGCTGTTCATGGAAGAAGCCCGGCACCGAGGCATTCCGGTACTGGGACCCGATGTCAATGAATCGCTATTCAAATTTCGCGTCAACGTTGAAGGTGCCATCCGTTTCGGTTTGGGAGCGATGCGGGGCGTGGGTGAAGGAGCGGTGGAGGCTATCATTGCGGGCCGGCAGGACGGAGCGGGGACATACAAAAGCTTGTTTGATTTTGCTCGGAGAGTGTCTCCCAAGGATGTGAACAAGCGTGTCTTTGAGGCGTTGGCGCTTGGAGGAGGCTTTGATGGCTTCGATGGTTTGCATCGGGCCCAATACTTCGCCCTTGATGAAAAGGGGCGTCCACTAATTGAGTTGGCGGCGCGCTATGGAGCGGGGCATCAGGAAGACGAAAGCAGTTCACAAGCTTCATTGTTTGGCGGTATGGAAGAAATGGAAATGCCGGAGCCAGCCATTCCCATATGCGATCCTTGGGACCAGATGGATTTGCTGACGCGCGAGCGCGAAATCATCGGCGTTTACATTTCCGGACATCCTCTGGATAAATTTCGGTTTGAAATTAAGCACCTATGCAGCCCAAAGGAAGGCCTCGAGGTGCTCGATCACGCCCTCAAATGGAAAGGACGCGAATTGCGATTTGCGGGATGTGTTGCGGAGACCCAGCACCGGATTTCCAAAGCAGGAAAGCCGTTTGGCAGTTTTACCATAGAAGATTATCGTGGTAGCCAGCGCTTCATGTTGTTTGGAGAGGACTACCTCAAATTCAAGGATTATTTGGTGGAAGGCTGGTTTTTGTTTGTCCGAGGGTCGGTTGAACAACGTCGTTACCGCGATGATCCCAACGATGTGGAATTCAAGGTTCGTTACATTGAGTTGCTTGCGGACGTGAGAGAGAAATTCATTGCCCGGCTGAGGTTGCAAATTGACATTGCATCGCTGGATGAATCACGATTGGACCATTTGGGGAAATTGGTGGAGCAGCATCCGGGCAAGGTGGGGCTAACTTTGGAGATGCACGATGCGGGTTCTGCGCTCGAAATGCCCAGCCGCACTAGAAAGGTTGAGTTGAATGATGGGTTCGTAGAGGCGCTTGAAGAATTGGTTGTAGAGGGGGGAGTGAAGTACCGCTTGGAAATGTCCAAGTAAAGCTTTTGCCCAATTGGATGGATTGGTAGCAGTGTATTGTTCCACCCTGTCCGTCACTTTTAAACCATACAATGCAAAAAAGGTGGAAAAAAGAGAGTTCTTGGGGGCATGGCGAGGGTGAAACAGACGGATTGCGGATTTACCTTTGAATCACAAAATCACAGCGCGCAGCTTTGCGCGTCCAAAAACGATTGAGATATGGCTGTAGAATTTACCAACGATAACTTCGATGATCTGGCGTTGAAAAGCGATAAGCCGGTCATTGTTGATTTCTGGGCAGAATGGTGTGGACCTTGCCGAATGGTGGGGCCTGTCATTGAGGAGCTTGCCAACGAATATGACGGCCGCGCTGTCGTAGGCAAGGTCAATGTAGACCAACATGGAGACATCAGTATGAAATATGGAGTGCGCAACATCCCAACGATCCTTTTTCTCAAAGGAGGTGAAGTCGTGGATAAGAGTGTGGGTGCTGTTCCAAAGAACGTATTGATTGAAAAGCTTGAGGCGCTGATGTAGGCCTCTGGGATTGTGCTGCGGACTTCTTGAATGAGGTTCGAAACCGGCGCAATGCTTCACTGCATTCACAACGATAAAAGTCCCTGCCTTTCCGGTGGGGATTTTTTGTTCCAATCGCCCTAACTTTCAATTCATGCCCGCTTCTGTCGATCCTTCCTTGCTCCAGCGCTTTGGCCGTCTTGAATTTTTGGCGCGTCAGGCTGTGGAGGGTTTCATCACCGGATTGCACCGCAGTCCTTTCCATGGTTTTTCCGTGGAATTCGCGGAGCATCGATTGTACAATCCCGGTGAGTCGACTCGGCACATTGACTGGAAACTATACGGCCGCACCGACAAGTTGTTTGTGAAACGGTACGAAGAAGAGACCAACTTGCGATGTCAATTGGTCGTGGACTGCAGCGGTTCCATGTGGTATCCAGGGGAGGTCGAACCCGACGGTCCCGGTATGAATAAACTTAAGTACGCGGTTCACAGCAGTGCTGCACTGATGGAGTTGTTTCGTCGGCAACGCGACGCTGTAGGCCTCAGTCTCTTTAGTGAATCCTTGGAAACCCACATCCCCGCCAAGGCTTCCAATGCACACCTGAGAGCGATATACCAGGAGCTGGAATCTTTACTGGACGAATCCAACAACCGAAGGCAAGGCACCAGTGCCGTCAATGCTTTGCACCAGATTGCAGAAGCGAGTCCGCGTCGCTCGTTGGTTGTGGTCTTTAGTGATTTATTGGATCGGGGAGGAGACGTTGATGAAATGATGGCCGCACTGCAGCATCTGCGGCACAACAAACACGAGGTGGTGGTTTTCCATGTGCTGGACAAAGCCACCGAGGTAGATTTTGAATTTGAAGACCGCCCAACCATTTTTCAGGACTTGGAATCGGGAGAAGAGTTGCGGTTGCATCCATCTGAGGTTCGTGAGACCTACATTGACCGCATGGCTTCCTTGCGGAAAGAATTGGAATTACGCTGTGCGCAATACCGGGTAGATTGGGTAGACGTGGACATTGCTGTGGGCGTTTATCCTGTCTTGTCGGCATACCTCGCCAAACGAGCAAAGCTTCGTTCTTCCCGCTTTTGACCCTTCTTTGCGCTTCTCGAATCGATTGATTGTCCGAGTGTTGCATGGAATGAAAAAAAAATCTCAGTTAGATTCGAAACTTTTTTTTGGAATGTGGCGTATTCATCTTGCGCGAGTAAGGTCAGATGACTTATCTTTGCGCACCGCTACAAACGAGTAGCACACTGTTGTGAAACGGTCTGGTAGTTCAGTTGGTTAGAATACATGCCTGTCACGCATGGGGTCGCGAGTTCGAGTCTCGTCCAGACCGCCAACAAATGTCACTAAGCCCCGTATATCCTCGGATAGCGGGGCTTCTTGTTGCCCGTGTGTTTACCAGCGTGCTTACATTTATGAACATGG
>CAJWIF010000043.1 GCA_913041135.1 uncultured Flavobacteriales bacterium | reverse complement strand
CATGGAGATGATTCAACGCCATGCGGGCTTTGAATTGGTTGCTTTTGCAGACATCCGCTCCGCTGAAGCTTGCGGTGTGAACTCTGAAGCTCAAGGATACTCCTCTGATGTTGATATGCTTGAAGCCCATCCTGACTTGGATGTGGTCTGTATTTGTACGCCCAACGGACTCCATGCTGAACAAGCAATCCGTGCCATTCAGGCGCGATGCCATGTGGTCATTGAAAAGCCCATGGCGTTGAACCGCCATGACGGCGAGCGCATCTTGCACGAGGCGTTGTCGAAAGGCAGGCAAGTCTTTTGTGTCATGCAAAACCGGTATTCACCGCCATCAGTCTGGCTCAAGGAGGTCGTGAATTCGGGCGTTTTGGGGCGGATTAACATGGTGCAAGTCCAATGTTATTGGAACAGAGATGACCGGTACTATGGAAAGATTCCATGGAAAGGTAAAATGGACATGGATGGCGGTACGCTATTCACTCAATTCAGTCACTTTGTCGATTTGATGTACTGGATCTTTGGTGACATTCATCAAATCCAAAGTCGCTTTGCCGATTTTACACACCAAGAAAATACGGATTTCGAAGATTCAGGGTTGATTACGTTTGAATTCGTTCAGCACAAGGCACTGGGCGCCCTTCACTTTTCTACGTCTGTAGCCGATCAGAATTTCGAGTCGAGCGTGACCATTTTGGCGGAGAAGGGAACCATTAAAGTCGGAGGTCAATACATGAATGAGATCGAGTATTGTCAGATTCAAGACTACACGATGCCTGAATTGCCTCCTTCCAATCCAGCCAATGACTATGGACACTACAAAGGATCGGCAGCCAATCATGGATACATTTTTGAAAACATTGAAGCAGCCTTAATTGGAGGCGGGGAGATCACGACGAATGCCTTGGAAGGTTTGAAGGTTGTGGACATCATAGAGCGCATGTATGCTGCGGGAAATCGCCCATTGAAAAATCAATGATCATAGCGAATGTGGTGTTGAATAACTTCACTCGGGATAACCGTGTGTTGAAGATTTCACAATCGTTACAGGCAATGGGACATGATGTTACCGTTGTTGCCCTTTCAGGAGAGGGATTGTCCAATGCAGAAACGCACGCATCGGGCTTTCAAGTGGTACGTATTCGTTGCAAAGCCAATGGATTGCCCAGAGGGTTTGTTTTTGGCCTGATCAAATTCGCGGAACTTTCATTGCGTCTTGTTTGGAGCTACCGAAAAGTGGACGTGTGGCATTGCAACGACATTGAAGCTTTCGTACTTGGGCTATTTGCCAAGGTTCTCAATCCAAAACTTGAATTGGTTTACGATTGCCATGAATTTGAATCGGAACGCAATGCGAAGTCAAGCATAGAGAAGAAACTGGTCGGATGGCTCGAACGTCGTTTCATTCGGTTCGCTAAGCAGGTGTTTTTGGTGAGTCCTTCCATCTTAAACGCGTATCAAGAGCGCTACAAATCCCATGGATTACCTGCGATAGCACTTTTGAGAAATGTTCCTCACGCGAATTCATTGGTGATGGTTTCGGAGAAGCAATTGCGCAAATCCCTTGACCTAGCGCCTGAGGCTTTTGTTGCCTTGTATCAAGGAGCGTTTACCTATAATCGTGGCATTGAGCAATTGCTCACGATGGCCAATGACATGAAAGACGATGGCATCCAATTGGTGTTTATGGGTTACGGTCCTTTAGAGCCTGTCGTTTGTGAAGCGGCAAATCGATTGGATTGGGTCCACCTGCATCCTGCAGTGAATTATGAAGACGTTCCGCGATACAGTGCTGATGCGGACGTCGGATTGGTTTCTGTCAAGCCAACCTGTTTGAGTTACCTGTACTGTTTGCCAAACAAACTCTTCGAATACATTCATGCCGGTTTGCCGGTCATGGTAAATAACCTTCCAGATTGTCAAACATTACTCTCGGATTATGGCATTGGCATTGCTGTGCAACCTGATACCGCTGAACAATGGCGTCAGGAGTTGATCCAGTTGAAAGAGCAAATGCACGAAGGAAATGTGGACTTCAGTTCAGGTTTGCGCCGTGCCCAATCTGAATTGACATGGGAGAGTGAGTCCGCGGTGCTGAAAGACGTTTATGTCTTGGATTAGCCTCCAATCGAGCGACGAACAGCCTGAACTTCACGGTCATCAGAAAACAGCATATCGGTAGCGTCGAGCCATTCCCGCGCTCCTGTCAGGTTACCTTCAGCCGCGAGCATTTCAGCGGTATAGATGACTCCGTATTTCAGCAAGTCAACCTGGACGTCTTCTAACCCTTTTCCGCCATACTCGATAAGCAGCTGCTTGGCTAAGTCCCAAGATTCGCCAGCATCGCGTTTCGCTTTGGTTCTCCAAAGGACCGTGCCGTACATCAACCAAGCTCCAGGATCTTCAACGTCCAACGAGTACATGTATTTGTAATACGACTTGGCTTTCGTGTATTTCTCATCGTCTACATAGACTTCCGATTGATTCATCGTGGCTCGGCGCAAGTCATTGAAGTAATTGGTGTAATCGCTGACGTGCTCTTTTTGCTTGTCTTTCTTAACAAATTTAGAAGCGTATTTCAATGCGCTTTTCAGACCATTTGAATACTTCTCAAGTAAATCAGCATCACTGGACTCTGATATTTTGAAAAACGCCATGGACATAAAGACATAGGGAAGGGGCTCTTTGGATGTTTTGTCATCTTCGGTATACCGAATGGCCTTGTACAAAACCTTTTCAAACTTCCCGTCGACCATCCACATAAGCAGCTCATCAAAATCTTCCTGCGGGATTAATGGCGGTTCCTCATCGTCATATTGCGCAATCGATAGAATCGGTGATGTCAAAACGCAGCCAATGAAGAGGAGATGTGATAGTGTCATGTATGGTGTGTTCCAAATAGTGTGCCGAAGATAACATGTCGAAGATAATGTGTCCTCGGTTGCATTGCAATATCTGTCTGAGAAGTGAAATAGCAATGCAATTCCAATGATTGATTTTTTTTGATCCCTAGGAAGATGTTTTCGATGTTTTGTGGCAAAACCTGATGCTGTCGAATTTTTGACATCTCATTGTTCACTGTCAGAATGAGTCCTGTGTCTTGCTCGGTATAGGATTCAATATGCTGATAATTAGGCGTGTATGAATTTCCGTGTGTGGCATGGTTTATCTTTTCTTTCTTCTTTTATCCAAGAGGGTGAGTGCGCGTCTTGAGCTTAGAATTTTTTATAGGAGGATTAACAAGTCGCTTCTCGTCTGTCGGACTTAGATTCTGTAAATTCGCGTCCATGCAAAAGTTAAAACGCTTTCTTGGTGCCGCTTGTTTTTTGTTGATTGCACAGGTCATGTTTGGTCAATCGACAGTCAAAGGCTTCTTAAAGAATAAGGCTTCAGGAGAGCCTGTTATGTTTGCTAGCGTATCGCTCGAAGGAACCTCATTTGGGGTGATGACGGATAGTGAAGGCTTCTATAGCATCAGTAAGGTTCCTGCTGGGACGTATCGATTGGTCGTGTCGAGTATGGAGTTTGAAACGGTAGCTGAAGAAGTGCGATTGATTGATGATCGCATTGCGACACGAAACTATTTGCTTGAGAGCAAGGTGATCTCTTTGGGAAGCGCGGAGGTCAGCGCTGACCGCCAGGAGCAGCAAACAAAGGTGAACATGTCTGTTGAGACCATTCGTCCTGCAGATTTGAAGAAAATACCAAGCTTTGGCGGGCAGCCTGATTTGGTGCAAGCATTGCAAGTTCTTCCGGGCTTTATTAGCACCGGAGATCAAGGAGGTCAATTGTATATCCGAGGGGGATCACCCATTCAGAATAAAGTCTTGTTGGATGGTATGATCATTTACAATGCCTTTCACAGCATCGGATTGTTTAGTGTTTTTGATTCGGATGTCATTGCCAATGCCGATATCTATACCGGTGGATTTGGTGCCAAATTTGGGGGGCGAATCTCTTCCATCATGGACATCAAGACGCGTGACGGAAACAAACAGAAGATTCAAGGAATGGTGGGAGCGAGTCCGTTTGGTGCCAAGATTACCTTGGAGGGTCCGCTTCGAAAAATGAATGAGAATGGAGGAGGTATTTCGTACATCCTTTCCATGAAGCACAGTTACTTGGAGCAAACATCCAAGGTCTTGTATGACTACATCAATGAAGATGGCCAGGGGCTCCCGTTTAACTACACAGATTTGTACGGTAAAATTTCTTTCAGTGGAGGAAATGGTTCCAAATTGAGTGTGTTTGGATTCGACTTTTCGGATCAGGTTAGTTACCAAGCGTTGTCGGATTTGCGCTGGAGTAATGTAGGTGCTGGTGGTAATTTCACTGTCGTTCCAAGTGGCTCGGCCATCCTAATGAATGGTCATTTTGCGGCGAGTCAGTACGAGATCAGATTGAAGGAAGATGGGCTTGAAGATCGATTTAGTAGTGTCAACGGCTTCAATTTCGGTTTGGATTTTAAATATGTCTTGGGCGAGGATGATGTGCAGTACGGTCTCGAAATTGTCGGAATGGAGACAAATTTCCAGACGTTTAATCCATTGGGGGTGCAGGTAGGGCAAATAGAAAATACGACTGAATTTGCGGGGTATGTCGATTATCGTATCCACCGGGGAAGGCTGATTTTGAACCCGGGAATGCGGATGCAGTACTTCAGCAGTCTGGCGCGGTTCCGTCCGGAGCCTCGACTTGGAGTCAAGTTTAAGGTGTCTGAGCGACTTCGCTTGAAAGCGGCAGCAGGCCTGTACTCTCAAAATGTGATCAGTTCCAATTCTGATCGAGATGTGGTCAACTTGTTTTATGGCTTCTTGTCGGGACCTGAAAACCTTCAGAATAATTTGATTACGCCTGAAGGTGAAGTTCAAGAAGTCGTGCATTCTTTGCAAACGGCGCAACACCTGATCTCAGGATTTGAGTTCGATTTGACGGAGCGTTTGAATTTGAACGTTGAAGGTTACTTCAAGAATTTCACGCAGCTTACAAACCCGAATCGCAATAAATTGTTTGCCGATAACGCCGCGAATGCGGATGTACCGGAAGTGTTGCGCAAGGACTTTATTGTAGAGACAGGAAAGGCATATGGTGTCGATGTCGTTTTGAAGTACGAGGAGCGGTTTACTTACATCTGGTTGGTTTACGGATATGGAAATGTTGATCGGTGGGACGGTTTCCGCTGGTATGACCCTGTCTTTGATCGTCGGCACAATGTCAACCTCGTGGTATCCCAAGGGTTGGGAAGAGAAGGGGATTGGGAAGTCAGTGCACGCTGGAATTTGGGTTCAGGCCTTCCATTTACCCAAACACAGGGATTCTATCAGCCGCCCAATGTGATTGATGGGATTGCAACGGATTATGTAGTCTCCAATAGCAACGATTTGGGGATTCAATTTGCGGGATTGAATGAAGGCCGTTTGCCAGCTTACCACCGATTGGATATGAGCATTCGCAGAGAATTTGAATTCGAAAACGGACAGACCTTAGAAGGGTCAGCGGGTGTCACCAATTTGTACAGTCGTGACAACGTCTTTTATGTCAATCGTGTAACAGGTGAGCGGGTAGACCAATTGCCGTTCTTGCCCTCCATCAGTGTGGATTGGCATTTCTAAGAAACGAGTTGAGGTTTAGCGCTGAGCAAGTAGAGCCTCAGCATTGGCTCTAGCAGCGTCTGAGATCGTTTCCCCGCTGAGAAGTGCCGCAATTTCAAGCACGCGCTCTTCACCATTCAATTGAACGACGTGGGTGCGTGTGACAGCGTCGCTCACGTGTTTGGCAACTTGGTAATGTTGATCGGACTGGGCGGCAACCTGAGGGAGGTGGGTTATTGAAATGACTTGTTGGTTTTTCGCCATAAGCCGCATCATTTTCGCCATTTTGTCGGCCACATCACCACTGACGCCTGTGTCAATTTCATCGAGAATAATCGTGGGGAGCCCCGTGGTTGTCTGTGCTGCTTTGAAGGCGAGCATGAGGCGGCTTTTCTCGCCTCCGGAAGCCACGTATTCAAGTGGAGCAATCTTGGCTCCAGGATTGGCTGAAAACAAAAGCTGAACCTGTTCAATGCCCAATTGATCCGGTTCTTGAGCGGGTGATAACTCAAACTGCAAGACAGCATCGGGCATTTTCATTTGAACGAGGTGTTTCAACACGTCCACTTCAAGGTTCTTTGCAGCAGCTTGTCGCGCATGCATGAGTTCAAGTCCAAGCTTCAGCAGCTTCGCACGGCTTGCTTCAAGTTGGTCTTTTGCGTTTTGGCAGGCACCTTCAAGATCGGCAGTCCGGTCGATTTGTTCTTGTAAGTTTTGTTCGAGTTGAATCAATTCCGACGCCGTTTCGACATGATGCTTCAGGGAGATTCTCTGGAAATCATGGAACCGCCGCTGCAATTGTTGCAACCGAGCTGGATTGTTCTCTATTGAGGCTGCGCGTGATTCCAAGTCGTTCACAACATCTTTGATTTCAACATCCATAGATTCCATGCGATCGACAAGTTCCTGCAACGGAGGGAATAAACCTGCGGCTTGAATCAACGCCTTCTTTCCATGAGCCCAAGCGCTTAACACATTATTGGAATCTGAATCTCCCGCGAGAGCCGACCACGTCACATGCAATTGCTCTTGAATCGAGGCGCTGTTTTCAAGTAGAGATAATTCATCTTTCAGTGTGTCCCAATCAATGGTCGCAAGCTCCAATGTGGCTAGCTCTTCGAGTTGATAGGACAAGTAATCGCGGTCTGTTTGAGGCTTTGAACGTTCGATTTCAAGCTCAGACAATGTCGATTGGTGCTCTTTAAATAGGGTGAAGGCGAGTTGATACGATTGCAGCAACGGGGTGTGGGACCCCAGAGAATCGAGCCAGCGAATTTGATAGTCACGACGAAGCATCAATCGTGTACTGTCTTGACCATGCATGTCAACGAGCAATTCGCCGATAGCCTTCAACTGAGCAACGCTGACGGGTGTGTCATTGATAAAAGCACGTGACCTTCCTTGGTCCGTAACCTCTCTGCGCAATATGAGTTCCGACCACGTCTCTAATTCATTTTGCCGTAGCCAATCGTTGGCGAAAGGGAGAGAAGAGAAGGTGGCTTCTACCGTGCATTTCGAGGACCCTGACCGCACAGCGGTTACCTCGGCCCGGTCTCCAAGCACCAATCCCAAGGCCCCAAGAACGATGGATTTTCCTGATCCAGTTTCTCCAGTTATGGCCGTCATGCCCGCAGACCATTCGAGCTCCAATCGCTCAATGAGAGCGTAATTATCGATGCATAGAGAATGCAACATGCTATCCGAGGATGCTATCGTATTTGGAGATGTTTCCGGGATCCATTTGCTTTAAAACAGGCAGAAGCCGCGTTTTCTCTGCGTCTGGAGCAGGGCCAAAGATCCTTAGGATCTCATCCGACTTGGCCAGGAAAAACAACTGTAAATTGTAGGAGGAGGGACGTATACGATGGGTTTGACGCATTTCAATCAGGGCATCGGCCATGGTCAGTCGTCCACGTTCTAAATCTTCATACAGCCGATCAAGGCCCATTCTGTGATAGTAATACAAACAATTTCGCACAGGTCGGAAAGTTTGCGAGAGCATGTTCTCAACCAACCAATAGCGATTTTGTTGTCCTTGACTTGCTTTCCAACCAGAGGGGCCTGCATTTTGAGCGTTGGCGACAATAGTTTGCGCTTTTAGGTAATAGGGTGTCCCTCCATCCAAGACCATGCTGTCGTAGTCCATCCCTAAGATCATGTAGGCGTAATAAGCAAGTATGGAGGAGAGGTTATCACGGTATTGGTCGGGGCTGAATTGAATGGTTGAACTCCCGTCCCACGAGATTTCAAAACTACCGTCATTGACAAGAAGCATCGAGCTGTTGTAATCGCTATTGAAAACAGGGCGAGAACTCTGCACTTGAATGCTGCCGCTGAACGAAGTTGCCGAAGGCGCTTTAGAAATCGTGATTTGCATATTGCATTCAATACGTTCTTCGAACAGGAAGTCATCGTTTGACCATCGGCGGCCGTTTACAAACTCCTGGATGGACTCTTCCAATGATTCGAAAATGGCCTCTTCAACGTTCGCTATTTGGGGGGCAATGACTTGAACGCGACAATTGAGCTCTTGAGCATGAATCGGTCGAGTAGCAAAAACCCCCAAGGCAATAAGGCAATAAGCGATGCTCGATCGGAAAGAGGAACAATTCATGGATTCAGATAATTCAAGAGATGTCGAACGATATCGTCAGCAACTTCAACCTTCGATTTCAATTCAAATTTATGAGGTTTGCCGTCTCGATTGAAGATGGAAACTTGATTGGTGTCGGTTCCAAAGCCAGCACCTTTAATCGCGGTGCTATTCAGTACAATGAAGTCTAAATTTTTGCGCTTGAGTTTACTCATCGCACTGGCTACGCCATCATCGGTTTCGAGAGCAAAGCCAATAACCGTTTGGTGCGCTGCTTTGACTTTTCCCCAATGCGCTAAAATGTCCGGTGTCGGTTCCAATTCAATTGAATCGGGTAGCTCGTTACGATGCAATTTTATCGCAGCTGAATTTTTTGGACGAGCATCAGCGACTGCAGCGGTCGCAATGGCTATATCAAAGTCGTTGAAATTTAGGGATGCAGCGGTCATCATTTCTTCGGCCGTTTGAACTTCGGTAAAAGAAGCAACGCCTTTGGGAGCGTTCAATTGCACGGGGCCACTGATTAAATGTACTTCTGCACCTTGGACTATCAATGCGTGGGCCAAGGCATACCCCATTTTCCCGGAGCTGTGATTGCCGATAAACCGAACCGAGTCAATGGGCTCTTGCGTTGGCCCAGCCGTAATGATGACTTTTTTGTTTCTCAAAGGAGCCCGCTCATTGAACCAATGTTCCATCCAATCTGCAATGGCTTCGGGTTCGAGCATGCGTCCTTTGCCTTCAAGTCCCGAGGCGAGCAATCCAGAGTCGGATTCAATGATACCAACGCCGCGATCTTGAAGGTGTTGAATGTTGGATTGTGTGGCAGCGTGGGTAAGCATGTCAAGATCCATGGCAGGAGCTACACACACAGGACATCGGCTGCTCAGATGGACGGCTTGAAGAAAATTATCGCAGGTACCGTGAACAAAAGCGCTGAGGGTATTGGCCGTTGCTGGGGCAACGATGAAAACGTCCCCCCAAAGTCCCAATTCAACATGGTTGGTCCATTCTCCGGAAGCCTTGTTTTCGGTGAAATCGCTGTAAACGGGATGATCCGTAAGCGTCGCCAACGTCAAAGGGGTGATAAATTCAATGGCTCCAGGAGTCATAACAACACGAACTGTTGCTCCGCGTCGCTGCAGTTCTCGTGCAAGAATAGCAGATTTGTATGCAGCAATGCTGCCTGTGATTCCGAGGAGTATGCGCTTTCCGTGAAGCGCCGTAGAAGGGGCTGGAGAGCCCATTTGCTTCAGTCTTCGAGCTCTTGTGGCTCTGTTTTTTCAGCCTCTTCTTCGAAGCTCAAAAGGTCTTGCCCCAATTCAGCCACTGCAATGCTATGTGGCTTAGGCAATCGCTCGTAAAACTTCGAGATTTCGATTTGCTCTCGGTTTTCAAACACTTCTTCGAGTGAATCCGTCGGAGTAATGAATTCTTCAAGCTTACTATTGAGTTCGTCCTTCATCTCAATCGCTAACTGCTTACTGCGGCTGCTGAGGACGACAATCGTTTCAAACAAATTGCCCGTGCCGCTAACCTCCAGTTCGTGGTTATCGCGTGTCAACGTGGTCTTTTCAGCCTTGATCGATTTGAAATTCATGTTCATTCAAAGGTTTGGTTCGACTGTAGCCGATCAATTTCAGAAACGCACTGATTTTGAATCATTTGCGCGTCATTTATCGACTTGCTATCCGGGAATCGGGCGACAAAGGTAAGGAAAGCCTCGATGGTATCATTGTATCGCTCCAATTTCCTTCGTTCAGTGCTTTGAGAAGCATATTGAAAGTGGCTATCCAGGATCAGCCACTGCATTTCTTCGCGGTACGGTGAGTCAGGAAATTCCTTCAGTGCATTCTGCAAAGCAATGACTGCACTCTGGTACTGACTTGTTTTGTGATATAACCTCGCAGTCTCGTACGATTTCAATTCTAGCTTATCACGAAGTAAAGCGATTAGGGATTGGCTAGAATCACGCAATGCACTGCCGGGATATCGATCCAAGAACAGTTGAAGCTCTGCAATTGCGGCTTCCGTTTCTGTTTGATCTAAGGCGGGTTTCGGGCTTAACAAGTAACTGCACATGGCCGCTTCGAATTGCGCCTCCTCTGAACGCTCATCATTGGGAAATGTCTTGGCAAACATTTTGAAATGGTATCGAGCCAAGTAGTAATCTCCGACACACCGATGGGCCTCAGCACGATGATACTGTACCTCTCTTGCTTGCTCTGTGCCTCGGGTTAAAGAGACAACCTCTTCTAGAATTGGGAGCGCTCCGTAACATTTGTTCGAATCCAAAAAACCAAGTGCCCGTTGGTATTTGTAATCCAAATCAGTGCTTTTCATGATTTTATTGTAATCACTGCAGCTTGCATTCAGACCAATCAGCGCCGCCAAAAAGAATGCCCAAGTCAGCCAAGGAAAAGGAGTGTTGTGGTGCGATTCAAATTTCATCAATGGTGCGCTCTTCAGAGAAGTATATTCTGTCGCGAAGGTATAGAATGCCGCGGATGTACAATCTCTGTTTCTTGCTGTTCTCGGATAGTTTTTAAATTTTTGTTGAATTCGGCCATCTACTCTTGATAATATCCGAGGACTTTTGACAGAATTCGCTCCGTAATTAACTGAAGCGGCTATCTTTGCTCCTTAATCAAACATGAAGCTTTTGGACATTTTTGAACGCATCCGCAACGACAGAGGCCCATTAGGGCAACATGCACGTGAGAGTCATGGCTATTTCACCTTCCCGAAGTTGGAAGGAGAGATTTCTAACCGTATGATTTTTAGAGGAAAAGACGTGTTGGTCTGGTCAGTCAATAACTATCTAGGCTTAGCCAATCATCCCGAGGTTCGAAAGGTGGATGCTGATGCAGCTGCTGAGTGGGGCATGGGTTACCCAATGGGAGCTCGAATGATGTCGGGTCAAACAGCACAGCATGAGGCACTAGAAGAGCAACTTGCTGATTTCATGCAAAAGGAAGACGCCTTTTTACTCAATTATGGGTACCAAGGATGTCAATCTGCTATTGAGGCTTTGGTCAGTCGCCATGATGTGATTGTTTACGATAGTGAGTCCCATGCTTGCATGGTTGACGGCGTGCGTTTGCACCAGGGAAAACGCTACGTTTTCCAGCACAACGATATGACGAGCTTCGTGAAGCAGCTGGATCGTGCTCGCACGTTGTGCAAACAAACTGGGGGAGGGATTTTGGTTGTTACAGAAGGCGTCTTTGGTATGGCGGGTGATCAAGGCCAGTTGAAGGATATCTGTGCATACAAAGAGGAATACGGTTTCCGTTTGTTTGTGGATGATGCACACGGCTTTGGTACAATCGGTCATGAGGGACGTGGCGCGGGAGATGCCCAAGGCGTTCAAGATCAAATTGACGTGTATTTCGGAACTTTTGCAAAAGCCATGGCTACCATCGGTGCCTTTGTAGCGGGTGATGAGGACGTGATTGATTATTTGCGTTATAACATGCGGTCCCAGACATTTGCGAAATCACTTCCCATGCCGATTGTGATTGGTGCACAGAAGCGATTGAATATGTTGCGGACACAACCCGAGCATAAAGAGCGTCTATGGACCATTGCCAATGCGCTGCAAGCGGGATTGCGAGCCAATGGGTTCAATATTGGGGTAACCAATTCGTGTGTGACTCCTGTATTCTTGGCAGGGGGGTTGGGCGAAGCGACGAACTTGACATTGGACTTGCGTGAGAATTATGGAATCTTCTGTTCAATCGTGGTATATCCGGTCGTGCCGAAAGACACAATCATGCTTCGATTGATACCAACAGCCGTCCATACGCTTGAAGATGTCGCATATACGGTCGAAACCTTTACGAAGGTCAAGGAGAAGCTTTTCGCTGGAGAATACAAGAGTGAGCGCATTGCGTCGTGGGCTTGATTTGATTCTATCGCTAGCGTTACGTCATGCGACTTTTCATTGAGCTGTCTTACGACGGATCCCCTTTTCATGGGTGGCAACGACAACCGGAGTCGATTTCAGTTCAGCAAGAGATTGAAGCTCAGCTGACTCAGTTTCTTGGTGAGCGCGTTCCCGTTATGGGATGTGGCCGAACCGATACGGGTGTACATGCTTCCTATTTTGTGGCCCATTGCGACTGGCCCACAGACACAGAACGAGCTAAACGGTATAGCGATTGGGAAGAGGCTGCTTGGAAGTTGAATGGCATGTTGCCACCAGAAATAGCCATTCATCGGATGGTTCCTGTCCATCCCAAGGCACATGCCCGGTTTGATGCTATCGAACGGGGATACATTTATCGAATGCATCAGCGAAAAGATCCGTTTTTGTTGAGTCAATCTGCACGTATTTATCGAAAAACAGATTTTGATCGCATGCAAGCGGCGTGCGCCTATTTGATTCGAAAGGGTGACTTCGCATCTTTTTGCAAACTCGGTTCGGATCAAGGGACAACGATTTGTGATGTCCGCGAGGCGAGGATGACGAAGATCAATGACTACGAATGGCAATTTGAAATTCGTGCTGATCGGTTTTTGCGGAACATGGTACGTGCCATTGTTGGAACGTTACTGGACGTCGGACAAGGAAGAAGGGAGCCCGAAGAGATGGAAGCCATACTAGCAAGTGGGCTGCGCTCTGAAGCCGGAAAATCGGCGCCTGCCAACGGTTTGTTCTTGAGTCAAGTCACCTATCCGGAATCAATCTGGTCAAGCGCTGAACCATCCGTGAAGGGTTCGAACTAACTTCGCTGTCAGATTCGATTCCATGTCCCAGCCAACCCGTTCTAGTAAAATATTTGACCGCCGCGTCTTGCTGAAGATTCTGGCCCAAGCCCGTCCGTATAGATCGAGGTTTATTCGCACAGGTTCTATGGTGGTCCTACTGTCTGGTTTGGTTTGGATTAGGCCGGCATTGATCAGGGAGGCGGTAGATGTTGCCATGCCGTCAGGAGACCTCAACGGGCTATTGAATATTTTTCTGGCCGTAGTGGCTTTGCTGATTGTCGAGGCATTGCTGCAATACCGAGTGACCTACCTCGCCAATTGGGTAGCTCAGTCTGTGAGCTTAGACCTCAGGGCAAAGTTGTTTTCTCACATTGCGCGTTTTCGATTGCGGTATTTTGATAAGACTCCGGTAGGAACACTGGTTACTCGCCATGTGAGTGATGTAGACGGCATAGCCAATGTTTTTTCAAACGGTATTTTAAATGCTATTGGTGACCTGTTGGCGCTTTTCGTGGTGATTGGAACGATGTTCTACATCGACTGGAAATTGACGTTGTTTGCCTTGGCACCGATACCTGTGTTGCTTGTTGCCACTCGAATTTTTCAGAAAGTCATCAAAAAGGCATTCGTCGATGTGCGCAATCAGGTTTCTCGGATGAATGAATTTGTCCAAGAGCATGTCACGGGAATGCACATTGTTCAGGTTTTCAATCGCGAGAAAAGAGAATCTCAAAAATTCAGCGAAATCAACGCCGAGCATCGAGAGGCCAACATTCGATCAATTTGGGCGTTCAGTGTCTTTTTTCCTTTAGTCGAAATGCTCTCGGCAACAAGTGTGGCATTGCTTCTGTGGTGGGGGCTTAGCGATGCGATGGAAGAGCGGTTGACCTTGGGCATTCTGCTTCAATTCATTCTGTATGTTTTCATGCTCTATCGGCCCATCAGGCAATTGGCTGACCGGTTCAATGTTCTTCAGATGGGCATTGTCAATTCAGATCGAGTCTTCAAGCTGCTTGCTCAAGATGAGCGAATTCCAGACGAAGGGAAGGCCAAGGAATGGGAATTGAAGGGTGAAATCCGATTCGATTCTGTTTGGTTTGCATACGAAGAGGAACAATGGGTCTTAGAGGATGTGAGCTTTCATATTCCTGCTGGAGAAATGGTAGCATTCGTTGGTGCTACAGGTGCTGGAAAGTCAACGATTGTCAATTTACTTACGCGTTTCTACACCCATCAAAAAGGGACGATTACCATCGATGGGGTGGATATCTGCGACATTCCGTTGTCCAACTTAAGAAAGCACATTGGCGTTGTATTGCAAGATGTTTTTCTCTTCTCTGATAACTTGATCAACAATGTGACCTTGCATGACAAGCGGTTTACGCAAGCTCAATTGGATGAGGCAGCTGAGGTAGTCGGTGCTCAAGATTTTATCGCTCAACTTCCGGAGGGGTGGAATCAAAATGTTCGAGAACGAGGAGCTATGATGTCTGTAGGCCAGCGCCAACTGATCGCTTTCATGCGGGCTTACATCGTGGCTCCGGAAATTCTAATTCTCGACGAAGCCACATCGAGCATTGACTCGGAGAGTGAAGTGCTCATCCAACGTGCCACTGAGCGGGTTACAAAGGGAAGGACATCGCTAATTGTTGCGCATCGATTGAGCACCATCAGAGAAGCAGACCGGATCATCGTGCTGGATGCAGGGCGTGTCATTGAGCAAGGAACCCATGCCGAATTGCTTAAGCAAGAGGGGCCATACAGTGCTTTAAACCGTCTGCAGCACCATGATGTGCGTCAGGGTTGAAAGAACCTGCTGTCGTTGTGAATCCCTTAAGCCTTTTGAAAGGCAACCTGGGCAAGCAACGAGAGGAGCTTAAAAGCGGATGCTTGATTGAATTCTTGAAATTCTTCTCTTAGCGTGGAATTTCGGTTCCAGCGTAGCATCGAACGCTTGATTTTTTTGATCCGAGAAATGGTCACGTAAATTTCCGGGAGCAGCTCGCTATCCAACGCATTGAGCTCTTGGCTGTGGTATTCGGTAAACTTGATCAATGGGCGGGTTCGCACAAAGCACAAGAAATACAACCTCGCTTTCATCGGAGAGTCCGAGAGTAAATGAAATGACGTGTTGCGGCACTGCAAGTTCTTTCGCACGCAACGGTGATACAGGGAGGATGCGGCCAATTTGAAATTGGGATGCACTCCTCGGTGGATCCATCTTAGCAACACGTTGTACGTGTCTGCCAATCTGTGTGACTTAGGGGCTGGAATGGTGATATTCCAGGGGGCTCCGATACTCAGTAAACGCATGTTGCCACTTACGACGGCAGCATGTTCAAGGTTTCAAAAAATTAGATGCACTTAAAGTGATCGAATGGCTCACGGCAGGCATTGCATTTAAAGTGTGCCTTGCAAGCTGTAGACCCGAAAGCACTAACTAAATGGGTGTCAGTGCTTTTGCATCGAGGACATGGCGTGATGCGTCCTTTTCCGAGCAAAAAAGCCTTGTCAGCGCTTTGACCATTGGGCGGTGCAATGCCATGTTTTTCCATTTTCAGGCGCGCCTCCTCTCCGATCCAATCGGTGGTCCAAGCAGGAGTACGAACAATTTCGGTGCGGCTGTTCGGATAGATGACTTTCGCAGCGGCGAGGACATCTTCGGCAATGACATCAGTCGCTGGACAACCGGAATACGTCGGTGTAATGCGAATTACAATGACATCCCCATCTTGAACAACCTCCCGGACCATGCCCATTTCCATCACATTGAGAAATGGGATTTCGGGGTCCATAACGTCGTAAAGACATCGCGTGACTTCTGCGACCGGATCGGTTACCATTTGGCGTCAGGGTGCAAGCGCGGAACGGCTTGCATTTCGGCAAGTAAATAACTCAGGTGTTCGGTGTGCAGGCCGTTTCTTCCACCAACTTGCTTCCAATTATCAGTGGGTAGGATCAAAGTGGCTTCTGCGAGGACTGCCGAAACACTTTCTTTCCACGTGAGCTCGATGCTTTTGCAATCGGGCATGGCTCCTGATGTGATGGCTGCATCTAAAATGGGGTGTGCTTCAAAACATTCCCCGATGTAAGGCCAAAGTCGGTCGACACTCTCTTGAATTCGGGTTTTACTCACGTTTGTACCGTCGCCCAAACGAATCATCCAATCTGCAGAATGTGCCGCATGGTAACGCACTTCTTTCAGAGCTTTCGTTGCAATCGCTGCAATCTCTAAGTCAAAAGTTTGTTGTGCAAGATGGCCATATCGAATCATGGCAAACTGATCAAAGAAAAACTGGCGGGCTATGGTGTCCCCGAAGTGACCGTTCGGGAGCTCAACGAGTAATAAATTTCTGTACTCACGATCAGACCTGAAAAAAGCCAAGCGGTCCTCGTCGCGTCCTTCGCCCTCCAAAAGTCCGGCATGCGTTAAAATTGCTCGGGATTGACCAATTAAATCCAAGGCGACATTGGACAACGCAATGTCTTCTTCAAGTGCTGGTGCATGGCCGCACCATTCACTGAGGCGTTGTCCGAGGATCAGCGCATCATCAGCCAAGCTGAGTAGCCACTCAAAGTGTTGTGCTTTTGTCACGAATTACATGTTTTTTACCTCGTCGGGTAAAGTGTAGAAAGTCGGATGCCTGTAAACTTTGTCGTTTGCGGGATCAAACAGAATGTCTTTGTCAGCAGGGGAGGAAGCTGAGATGGCTTCTGCTGGAAGAACCCAAATGCTCACGCCTTCTTGACGTCTCGTATAGACGTCACGGGCATTGGCGATGGCCATAGTGGCATCGGATGCGTGCAGACTGCCGACATGTTTGTGGCTCAATCCTTGACGGCTTCGAACAAAGACCTCCCAAAGAGGCCATTTGGATGATTCACTGCTCATGCGGCATTTATTTGATTCGGCGTCACCTTCGTTCTCATTTTCTCGGCATAGGCAGAGGCAGCTTGCCGCACCCATTCACCGTCGCTGTGCGCTTTTTTTCTTGCGGCAATGCGCTCCTTGTTGCAAGGTCCATTGCCCGCAATGACATTGAAGAACTCTTGCCAGTCAATGGCTCCCATTTCATAATGCCCAGTTGACTGATTCCATTTGAGGTCCTTGTCAGGAACCGTCAATCCAAGAAGTTCGATTTGAGGGATGGTCATGTCAACAAAGCGCTGGCGCAATTCATCGTTGCTGAAGCGTTTGATTTTCCAACGCATGGACTGTTCGTTGTGCGTTGAGGACTCGTCATTGGGCCCAAACATCATGAGAGAAGGCCACCACCAGCGGTTCAGAGAGTCTTGCGCCATTTCACGCTGTTCATCGGTGCCTTCGCACAGGTTGAGCATGATTTGAAATCCCTGGCGCTGGTGAAAACTCTCTTCCTTACACACGCGAACCATCGCACGCGCATACGGCCCATAACTGCACTTGCAAAGGGGGACTTGATTCATAATCGCAGCTCCGTCAACCAGCCATCCAATGGCCCCCATATCCGCCCAAGTCAAAGTAGGGTAATTGAAGATGCTAGAATATTTCGCGCGTCCTTCAATCAACGCGTCCATCAAGTCATCACGCTGGGCTCCGAGTGTTTCAGCAGCGGAATACAAATAGAGGCCATGTCCTGCCTCATCCTGCACCTTGGCCAATAGAATGGCCTTCCTTTGCAGGCTGGGT
>CAJWIF010000042.1 GCA_913041135.1 uncultured Flavobacteriales bacterium | reverse complement strand
GCAAGGTTATCCGTGGCCTCTCCGCCATATTCCGATTGGAGATAATCCAAAACGCCCTCATGAATAATTTCATCAAACACATTGGGGTCAGCCGCACTTTGCTGCATGTCACTCATGGCAACAAACCTAAAATCTTCATCATCTGAGGCAAATGGGGGCGTCTTGAAACGGTAGACTTCCGAAATCAACAGTCCGGTTTTGACGCGATAGAAATACGTTGTGAAACGCTCTAAACCCGTGATTTTGACATCATGGATGAACGCAGTACCGGCGGGAGAAAATGAAATTCCACTTGCCGTGTTTTCTAAATTGTCAGCAGTGAGTCCCCACTCAACGATAGATTCCTCTCCCGCAGTTGTTTCCCATAAAATAACCATCTCATGGGGTGATGCATCCTGCAAGTAAGGCAAGACGGAGAAGGTTTGCCCCAGAGCAAAAGGTGCCTGAAAAAACAGCATGAACCACACCGCCACGAACGTCTTGAAACACCTCATCTGATTCGATATGTATCGTTTAAAGATGCAGTATAGTGCAAGAAGTATTTCCTCCTACAACCTCCCTATCCTGTAAAGGAAGGCCTGAAACGATTCAGTTCACTCATCGCAGTGCGTGGGCTCAAACTTATTGAGAAAACAGACGAAGAGCGACGTGTATTGTCACTGCGAGGTGTGTGTTCATCGATGCAACGAAAGCTCTGTATATCTTTGCCTTTTTTCGAAACGCCTTTTTAGAAATTGCAGCATACTGCTCCTGATTTCCTAGCAACAGGTCAAGTAGAAACAGTCCACAAGAACACCTCGCAAAGACCATGAAAACATCCTCCTTTCTCTTTTGCATCCTCTTTTTATTGATGGGCACAATGTCCCAAGCCAATGCCCAATCAGAACAAAAGCTCAGGTGGGATATAGGCGCGGCTGCAGTCATCCCTAATTTTGGGTTGGACGATATCGTTGAATTAGGCATTGGCGCTCAGATTGGACTTGCATTCGATTTAAGTGGTCCGTGGTCCGGCCGATTCGATGTGTCGTATCTCCGGTTCTCGCCTCATGACACCAATATGGGCATTGTCGACTACACCATTTTTCCCGCTCAATTGGGTATAGATCGCTCGTTGGGTTCAGGGGCTAAAGCAACGTTGTTGGGCCTTCGACTCGGAGCATACCTTTTGGAAGGGCGGGAACTGCCTCTCGTGGCAGGTGCGTGGGGTGCTGCTGCCGGTGGACGATTCTCGAGCTTTGGCGGCTCCATAGGAATCGCGATAAGCAAACCCATCTCCCCCTCTTTTGCACTGAAGGCTCAATGTATCGCCCAATCGCGAAGTGGAGCACCTTCCTGGGATTTTGGAGCGATCTATACGACCGTCGGAGTGCAATACAGCCTGTTTTAATGAAAGGGAGTAAGGTCAGGAACATCAAATGCGATGCCATCGCAAATACGTATCGCGCCTGAATAAGCGGTTCATTCGCTTTCCTGTCACAGCAGCAATAAAGGAGGATAGTGCACATGACACGAACAGGAGCCCACCCACACAAGGACTGTTGCTCCCTTTTTTTGTTGCACTTTTGAATACACGAAATCTCCGTTTATGAAGTTCTGTTCATCTCCCATCCTGTTGTCCGCTGCCTGTTACTTGGTTGTAGCCCTTATGAGTCTTTCGAGTTGTCAATCCAACTCCGAAGAGACGAATGCAACCAACCTCTCCAAAGAAGAAGCCCCGTCGTCCCCATACGCCATGGAGTTTACGACCGAACAGCAGAATGAACGGGAAGCGAAGTGGGCCGAGGAGGGCGCGCGACGGATTGAACTATCCAATGGATACAGCGTGTTTACGCAAACCTTTGGTGAGAATCCCGATGTCTGCATCCTCACCTTGCACGGCGGTCCGGCAGCGACCCATGAATACCTACTTTCACTTGCTTATGACTTGCCCACCGACCATGGATACGAAGTGGTGATGTACGATCAACTTGGAAGTTTTTTCAGCGACCAACCGACGGAGGACATCTGGAACATCGACCGGTGGGTAGAGGAAGTGGAGGAAGTGAGAAAGGCCTTGGGATACGACGCGTCCAATTTCTATTTATTGGGCAATAGCTGGGGAGGAATCCTGGCCCTGGAATATGCCCTGAAGTATCCAGAGCACCTCAACGGCTTGATCGTGTGCAACATGGTTTCAAGCATTCCGGAATACGCGGCGTACAACCGCGAAGTGCTCAGACCTCAAATGCGCTCTAGTCTGGTCGACTCACTCAATGCCTATGAGGATGCCGGCGATTTTCAAAACGAAATCTACCTGGACTTGGTCCAACGGGAATTCTACAACAAGCACATCTGTCGGCTGAGTGAATGGCCAGAAGAGGTCGAAGTATCATTCTCCCGTTTGAATTATCCCCTCTACGATTTGATGCAAGGTCCCAGCGAATTCAAAGTGGGAGGCCGACTGATCGATTGGGACATCACCAACCGGTTGAGCGAAATCGCAACGCCCACGCTCATGGTTGGCGCCACGCACGACACCATGGATCCCCAAGCGATGAAACGGCAAGCGGGATTGGTCCAAGATGGACAAAGCTTGACGTGTGAATTGGGGTCCCATCTCTGCATGTGGGATGACCGCGTCGTCTTCATGCAAGGGGTTGCGGCATTCATCGACGGAGTGGAGTTGCGATAACAACAGCACGCCTGGCTATCCCCTCAAGAGCTCCCGTCTTGTATACTTGGACTCAATGAACAAAAACTGGGTACGCGTTGAGCGAAATGGCAATGGTGAGCCACAGGACGTACGGTAGAATGCCCCACTTGCCCGCATGCGGTGAGGGTGCACTGAAACTGTGACGCATGAGCACAAAAAGGACAACGTAAAGCGCAGTGATGACCACGAGGGCCCATTCGATGGCTTGGGCATAGAAAAACAACGGATTCCAGGCCACATTGCATACCCAACTCACGGCAAACAACTGCATGGTTCTTTGTCTGAATGACGTGGCTTGATCGGCATTCCAAAGACTGCCCATGAACCAAGAAAATCCGATCATCACGGTTGTCCAAGCAGCACCGAACACCCATCCCGGAGGTGTCCAGGGGGCGGTCGGCAACATCTCATACCACGTTGAAGCAACGCCGGGCCCTGTGAAAAAAGACCCCACAGCGAGCCCCCCAAAATTGAGAACAGTAAAAACGAGGTAGGGAAAAAGCCGTGTAAAATTCATGGTATTCAGATTCGGGTCAACGTTTCATCGTGCGTTGCGTTTGGCAAGCGCCTGTCAAAGATTCGCTATCCTGTCGACAAACACACTGTTACTCTCCCACAGATTATCAACGCGATGAATTTCTGAAATTTCCGTTTTCAAGGAACCACTCCAACCCAACGACTGCATCGACCAAGCTGACTCCTCAAAATTTCAGCAACACAGGTCACATTCCACTCTTCACCTTGGCAATGATTCCTAAGAACAAAATGAGTCACCTTCAGTTATTTTATCTGAATTATTCAGCGGTAATGAGGTGTGCGCCACGAAATCAAGCCTCCCCCTTGCACGCTTTCTACGCCACTAAATGTATTTCATATCGATTCAAAGCATAAAAGCCTACCCGCTGTCACATTTGACAGACCAAATTAGTAATCTCATCAACAAAGCAAAATTCATCCCATAATAATGATTTTTTTTAAATTCTCCCAACAAGTCGCAGCTAGCGCACTCCTGACACTCCTGTTTTCTTACAGTGCCAACGCCCAGTGGTCATACACCTTGGACGACGCGATGGAAACTGTGATGTATTATACAGACGACAACCCCAATCCTTGTTGTTTATATTCGGGTTCTGTCTTTCAGAATTACAACCTCGAGCAGCTGGATGATGAGGACAATGAATACACCATCTTCGTTCCCACCCAAGAAGCAGTGGAAGAAGTCATGGCGCTCATGAATTTGAATCCGTGGGATTTGAGTGGATTTTCGGATTTGCCGACTGCTTTAAACTACCATATCGTTCCAGGCACATACATGGCGGAAGATTTAGCCGATGGCATGTCCCTTTTGACCCTGCAAGGCCAGAGTTTGAATGTTTCCATCGATGGAGGCGTGATGATCGACGACGCCAACGTGATCCAAACCAATATCACCGCTGAAAATGGCGTGATTCACATCATTGACAAAACGTTGGCACCCTCGGGCTATCCAGAAGCGACGGTCGTCGAGGCCATCGCTCAAAGCGAAAACCACGCCGCCTTTGAGCAAGGTATATACAATGCGTATTTGGCTGAATACCTCGGAGCTCAAGCGCTCGAAGCGGAGGATGACAACAATGGTGATCCACTTCCTGGACCCTACACCGTCTTTGCGCCAACAGATGATGCTGTAACCGCATTCGCTTTGGCCAATGGGTACGTCGACGTTGATGCTTTCTTGAACTCTCAAAATGTGGATGAATTCATCGAACGTCATGTCGTGATTGGCGTCTATGCAAGTGACGATCTCACCCCGGGTCAAATATTGCAATCCCTCAGTGGCGACCCCATTGAAATTGGGTTAAGCTCCGAAGGCCTCACCGCCTCGGACGTGGCCATCGAAACCGCTGACATCTTGGCTTATAACGGTGTCGTGCATTCGTTGTCTGCAATGCTACCATTGGACATCCCAACCGTCGAAGGCACGTGTGGAACGTGGACCATCAATCTTTTCAACGCCAGCTCAACTGAGGACTGGGGAGCGGCCTCGGTTGATGTTTACATCGACGGTACGATGATCGCTTCTGAAACCAACAACGCATTGGCCATCGACAGCAACTCCGATGGATGGCCTGAAGAGCTAGGCACGAGTACATTCTCTTTTGCTGCCAATGAGGGTACCGTAGTTGATTTTATCTTCAACAACAATAGCGACACTGGATTCACCTCTTACGAGGTCCTCGATCAGAATGGAAACGTCTTGTTCGAAAGCGCGAGCGACATGCAATTCGCTGCGGGAAGCGTCTTTGGATTGAAACCGTGTGACACTGATGTCACCTGTGGATTCCTCGAAATCACCTTTCTAGATGATTCACAAGAAGGATGGCTAGGAGGCGCCTTTGAGGTCTTCTCATCCGAATATGGCGTGTACGCCAGCATCGACTTCAACGGAGTTTATTTCGAAAGCCTTTACCCTTTCTACCAAACCAAAGCGTTTGTCCCCATAAATGCGGGTGAACTGGGCTTTACTGTGTCTGAACCGATGTACTACGCTGATTTATGCGGTTACATCGTCCAAGGACCCGGTGGCGAGTTGTTGGTCGATGAGAGTTCGCCCTATATCGCTCCACAATCTGTCGAAGGCATTGTGGCATGTGATGAGGGGGATGACAGCCAATGCAATGCCACGTTTGACGTGGACCAGGCTACGACCGTTGGAGGCATCCCCATTGCAGGATCAGTGGACATCACCATTTACGACTACAACATCAATGCGACCTATGCATGGGACTTTGGTGATGAGGGAACAAGCGATGACCCCTTTGCGTCTTGGACCTACAATACAGACGGCCCGTACAACTTATGCTTGACGGTCACTGACGACGCAGCAGGATGCTCTGACACGTATTGTCAAGCCATTTCAGTGGACTCATTGGGGCTGTTGAATGGATTCTTGAGTGGCTTCACCATCAACGTCATTGACGGTGGCGAAAGTGGAAGCATCAATTCGATCAACGAGGCCAACCTCACTTTTGCCGATGCGACCGTTTATCCGAATCCAGCTCAGGATTGGTTCATGATCAACGGAGTTGAATCCAACACGATTTGGACGGGACGTTTATTCGACGTTGCCGGTAATGCAGTCCGTGATTTCAATGGAACAGGCTCAACGTTAGTGGATGTATCCAACCTGCCTCGCGGGTTGTATTTGATGCAACTATCCACAAACAACGCTTCATCCAACCCGGTGCGTGTGATCATTCAATAACGCAAAAACTCAAGCCCTCCACTCCTCTGAGTGGGGGGCTTTTTTTTTCGAAAGTCGTACCTGCCGCGCTCTCGCAATTCAGCCAGACGAAATCGTTTTTTGGAGATCTGTCTTTGTCCATTATCTTGGTCAAAACAAATATCTTATGCGCTCCAACACAGAAATTTTATCTCAAGCTTGGGTCGTCCTGCAGAACAATTGGCTTACCGCCATCGGACTAACCATTTTGCACAGCGTCATCTCGGGTATCATTGGAAGCGTTGGATTTGGCATCGGTTCCATTGTGTTGAGCGGTGCGCTAACCTTCGGATTTTACCGTACCATGGTACAAATCTACCGTGGCCAGACACCTCAGTTCGAAACCTACTTTGACGGCTTCCGTAACTTTCTGCCAACGCTCATTGCCTTCTTACTGAATGCGGTCATCGTCATTGTTGGGATGATTCTGCTCATTATACCAGGTATCCTTGCTGCTATCAGCCTCTCTCAAACGTTCTATGTCCTTCAAGATCGCCCCGAGCTCGGAGCAGAGGGTGCTATAAGAGAGAGCGCGCGACTCGTGTGGACCAACGGAAAAATGTGGAAGGTCTTTTTCATGGGCTTTCTATGCATGTTTGTGTTAATTCTCGGCATCCTCGCTTTCGGCGTTGGTGTTTTCTTTGCTGCCCCCCTCATCAGCGTGATGGGAGCCGGCCTCTATGATGAACTTCTCGCATTCGACAAACAGGGCGCTCCGGTTGAGTATATCTGATCATTTCAACCGAGAGAATTCACGGGAATTGCCCCCCGGAAAAGAGGGCTCCTGTAGCTTCGCATTTCGGCGCCCTTAAAAAGATCACCTTTTCACGAAAAGGCATGGATTGGAAAGTGCCTTTTCCAGTCATGATGTTGGTCTTAAAAAAAAATCATTCTAGCTGAAAAGAAAAATAATAGCCATTTCTTTGCACCGTGATTCGTGAGAAAAATTTCATTTTCAGAGCTTCAGCGACCTTAGGTCTTTGCCTTTGGATGCTCGTATTGAGCCTCCAATGCATCCACGAATGGACGCATCATCACTCGCATTTCAGCGAAGGGTCGTTCCAATGTGATCACCATCATCTCAACTCCTCAGTGCCTTCGAGCACAGATGCGGGGATTAGTATGACTGATGCCTGTCTGATTTGCGATTGGGATTGGCTGCCTTTTGAGTCGATTCATCCCAGGGACACCCACAACCTGAACCCACTATGGCAGCAGCGATTCAGAATTGGCCTCGTCAATACAGGACATAAGAGCAAGCACCGCAATCAAACAAAAAGTCACAGGGGACCACCGAAGCGAGGTTGATTTGAAATCTCTTTTCTCATTTACCCCTGTTTTCTATGAACGCAAATTTCGTTGCAACTGCAATTGTTGCGTGCGTGAATGGACCGTGGCGTAGACTCTTGATAGCCTCTCTTTTCGTTCTCCATTGGACGACTACTGAGGGTCAGGCACCTGCGTCTATCGAAATCAAAGGACATGTTTTGCGCAATGAATCACAGAGTGCATTGCAAAACGTTTTGGTGGTTGCCTGGCCAAGCGGTCAAACCACCACGACCAATCGATCTGGTTTTTATCAGGTCTTTTGCCCTTCTGGTATCGACTCCATCACCTGCGCTGCTTCTTTCTTTCATACTTCAACGGTTTCCGCTAGGGGCCGTGACCATATCGACATTTGGCTGACACCCCTTGAGGTTAATCTGAACCAAGTGGCTGTTGAAACAACGCGCTCCCCTGAATTGGAAGCGCTGCGAATTTCAGGACCTGACTTAATGCGGGCCTTGGATCAAACGCCCGGGCTCCAGAGCCTTGATTTGGGAGATGCAATGGTACAACCCGTCATTCGTGGTTTGCTGGGATCTCGAGTCGCGTTGCTCGAAGACGGCATCCCTCAACAAGGAGGTCGCTGGGGTACTGATCATGGAATACTTGCTGATCCTGTGTTGTATGGTTCTATGGAATGGGTTCCCGGCGGGGGACACCTTTGGATGGGTCCTGAATCAGTCGGGGGTGGTTTGAGACTTACAGCACCCAAACCACTAGAATATACGGGGTCGATGACAACTTGGGGATCGTCGTTTCGACAAGGCGACAATCGAATGAAAAGCCACATTCTTCATGCAATCCAGGATGAAGACCGGTTTTGGTACCTCGGCACTTCCGGTTCTGTCTTCGGGAATCAAAACATCCCGCAAGCATCCTTCACCTATCTAGGTCGCTTGTATGCTCTAACGGATAACGTTCTGCCGAATACAGCTGGCCGCTCCATACATGCAACAGCCGGTATGGAAGGACCAACACATCGGGGAGGCCGCGTCGAAGGTTCCATTCGGTTTTCCGATGTAACCCAAGGACTATTTCCTGGGATTGTCGGTGTTCCACGCCAAGGTGATCTCGAGGCGAATTCTCGCCTTTTCCTCGTCGAAATCCCGCAGCAACATGCCACTCGCCTGCAAACTACAGGCATTTGGAAAACTCCTGCAGGGCAAAACGGATCGTCACGATCTGTGAAAGCTTCCGTTTCTTGGAATCGACGATTGGAATTAGCGCCGCCACATGCTCATGGGTGGGGACCAGAGCCCAGCTCAAATCTGAGTTTGTCATTGGAAGAATGGACGGGGTATTTGGAATCTGCATGGCGGGGAGCGCATGGCACCTTCGGCATACAATTCGAAGGACTTACTGTCGCGACATCGGGATGGGAGTTCTTACTACCCAGCCATCATCGACTCCGATGTTCAGTACTTGGAGAGAAACGGATCGGACCCCATCAATTTGGTGTGCGCGCTGACGTTGTGAGCTCTGCACAACGAGGTCATGAGGAACCGCTTTACGATGCCTCTAGCACGGTTGTCGGAGCAGATCAGCGCGCCGACCCCATGCAACGGTTGATTCCAGGAGGCATGGCTTCTTGGCTGGCAAATATTGAACCGATTTCCAGAGACTGGACAGGAACAGCCTCGGTCGTAGTCTACACTCGGGCACCAAGCAATTATGAATTGGGTGCCAATGGGATTCACCACGGCACATTCCGTTTTGAAAAAGGAAATCCACTGTTGCAATCTGAAAAGTCCATCGAAGCCCGCTTTCAAGGGCATTCAAATGGAAGTTCAGCAAAATTCGAATGGCGCATTCAAGCGTTTTCGGCCTTGCATCGGGACTTCATTGCTCTTGGCCCAAGCGCCACTTTTGCTCCCATTTCTCATGCCGGCCAAGTCTACACGTTTACCGCCGTAAACGCCTTCCGAACCGGCTTGGAAGCTTCTGTGAGCACTTCTCAGGGTGCTTGGTTGGCATCTGCTGACGGGTCACTCTTGGGACAATGGGACACTGCAACGGGTTTAGGCCTTCCATTTACCACACCGGCTCAAGTATACTCCACCATTGGACGCAACTTGGGGGAAAACCATCAATTGAAAGTCGCATGTCGCGCCATTGCTGATGCCAAACTAACGGCACGCAATGAATCTCCCACAGAAGGTGCTCTTCTATGGGAATTGGCCTGGAGCTTCAAACAAAAAGCCGGCACCTGGTCAATGAACATCCACAACATATCCAACACCGCATGGCTCGATCATACCAGCGCTTATCGCGCACTTGGTCTTGTCGCGCAGGGGCGTTGGATGCAACTAAGCTTCGTCTCCTCGATGAAGCAATTGAACAAAAACAACTAAACAAACAACACATCATGAATTTTACAATTCCAAACCCAACCATCGCCTTGGCTTCCGTAGCCATCTTGTTTTCTGCCTGTGGCAAAACCGATACAGAACAACCATCTGTATGCACCGATCCAGGAACTGAAATGAGCGTTCTGGTGGACGAAATCGAAGCGCTGGCCGGAAACACCATTCAAATTACAGATCTCTTCTGCGATAATGAAGGCCTAAGCGAAGTCCGATGGGACATTCACAACGCAGCAGACCATGCCCACGAAGAGGGCGAGTCGGACGAAGGATTTGTCTTGCATAGTGGTACCGAATGGGAAGTTCTTGAAGTCAATTCCATCTCAGGAACAAGCAGCACCAACTCCATCACCTTGGACATCCCTCTCGATACACGAGGCGTCTGGGACGTGGTCGTCTCGTTGGTTGATGAGGCTGGAAATGCGGCGGCTGACCTTGTCACCCAACTGCACATCGAAAATGAATACATCCCTGAGTTCACACTGACTTCCGTGAATGGCATGGATCCAGCTACCTGGTCTGGAGAGCCCGTGTGGAATGCGGGGTCTGTTATCGCTCTCTCCGGAATGGTCGCAGATTCAGATGGCTTATCAGCAGCCCACATCTCTTTTGTGCGCGAATCTGATGAAACCATCATCTGGGAATTAAACCTCGAGCCCAACAACTCAACTGAGCGATCATTTGATTCTGAATTGGAGCTAGCTGCAGATGCTATTGCAGGAGAATACCACCTCGAAATGACTGCAACTGACGGAGCTGGAAATGCCATGGAAACAGGATTTCACGTGGAAGTAGAGTAATTGGAGACTGCATCCTTTGAAAACAGTTAAATGAAAGCTCTCCTGCCCTTACGGGCAGGAGAGCTTTTTTTGTTTCTCTGATATACCTACAATACTACAGACATAAAAAACAAAGTCGTCTACTACAAAGTTAGCCTGATGAACAAAGCTACCAAGATGCAAGGTGTGCTCGATGAGAAAAACGAAGCGGGCTGGAGATTGATTTATACCCTACCAAATTCAAATGGAGGCTACTTTTTGTTTTTTGAGCAGGAATAAGCGTGCTTATTTTCCTTCGTCAATGATTCCTTCTTGACGAAGACCCTGACCACCTCATTGAATACATTCAGCAGATTTCGCCATAAAATGCCAGCAGTATCAGCAAATCCGAAACGCTTACAATGGCATCTTCATTGAAGTCTGCAGCGCAATCCAAGGAGCATCCAAATTCAGACAGAAGGATCAAAACATCTGACACCGTCACAGCCAAGTCCCCATTGATATCACCCGGACAAGGGCATGGCTCGCAGCTACCATCATCATAATTCGCATTGGGATTGAAATTGCAAGCCGAAGCCGCTGTGCAACCTGCGTCGCATGCTCCTAAAATATTGACATCCAGCCATTCCAACCGATTGTCCACCCACGTGATCATGAAGTCCAGTTCTTCCTCGTAGGTTTCACCGACAAACGCATTGGGCCAAATCCATTGTCCCAATCGAGGCCATCTCGAATGGTCGCGATCACGGGCATCGACAAGTAAGGATGCAAGGGAATCAACGGTGCTATGAATGCTTTCATTGCTCCAAACATCCGCGCGATACTCTTCCCATCGGCACCTTGCTAAATCGCGATAAAAAGGATCTTCCAACAACCGTTCAAACCAAAATGGATTGGAATTGCCGCATGGCGTATTCACTTCAAATCCCTCCGGGTTGGATCCATCGCAGTAATTTGCGTTGCCCAAACTGAGGTTATAGTCCCACCATGGGCCCATGACAATTTTACCCCCATTGGAATCTTTCTGCTTGTAGAAATAAGTACTCAAACGGTATCCATCGATATTTTTCGAAAGCTCATTCACGAGATACAGATCGATAAAAGAATAGACATCGATGAATGGCTGATAGCCCATTTCGGAATCCGTGAAATCCGGACCTGCAAGTGCATTCTCAAAAGCGGTTATGTGGCTTTGGATGTATTCCAATTGAGGGGGATTCAGATCATCCATTTCTGGTTTATGGAATTGCACGAACAACTCCTCTCCTCCTTCAGTAACATATGGAGACTCCCAGCCTCCTTCAAAATCCCCGGTGAATTTGTCGATTTTGAGAATGTATCCTCCCGTCAACTCATCACCAAGCGTATCGCCCGGCAACAGCTTTGCGACATCTACCCTGTTTGCGTCGCGTTTAATATTTTCCATGAGCATATAAACTCCTCTGTAATCTCCATTGATGAACAATTCACAAAACCGCCTGCGGGGCGTGTAACGGTTCAGTTTTTCACCCAATTCAAATACCAATGCATTCCGGATAAGCGTCTTGTCCGTGTAGGGTCCATATAAAATCCAATCATTCTCCTCGGGCATTCCTAAAAGGGAGACATTGTTGTTATCCCCAGCAACATCCTGTGTTTCCAAGGCATAGGATTTTTTGGGGAACATTTGAGAAGAAGACCCTCGAATCTCGATGGCAATCTGACCGCTGTATTCATTGGGGAAATCTCCGATTTGATTGAAACCAATCGCATTGTTGACAATGGCCATATTCGCCACAATGCGCGGGTCGTCAAGGATCGGTCCGTCAGAGGTAATTTGGATGATCGGTAAATTCGACCCCCCGAAATAGACACACGTTCCATCGTCCTCCGTTGCCAATGGGAAGTAATTGAGGGCCGTGCTATCCATGCATCCGACAATAGGCGCGCACGTGCCATCAGTGGTGCATTGACCAAAACAAGTGCTGATATCAATGGGTTCTACGATATTGACAAGCAGTCTGTCATTGTAATTAGATGGGTCCGCACATTCCAGATCTGCTATATTTTCTTTACAGCTCCAATCACCACAATTCCCATTGAGAAATGTGTAATGGCCGGTAAAGCCATGAGGAACAGGAACCGTTACTGTCCAGACACCATCGCCATCTTGGTCCGATAGGGGATTGTCTCCCGCCACACCGAAATACGCTCCTCCAGCCAAATAAACACCTTCCGGAGACACCGTCTCATTGGCCATATTGAGGTTGATTGTCACCTCATGAAAGTCTGAAGTTGAAGGAAAAAACCAGTCGGGAATGGAGTTAAAACCTAACGACTCCTCTCCTGTGCCTACAAACAAAAAAGGCCGGGCCGTCAAGTCCGATGATCCGGGATTGGCGTTGTGCATCTCAATGGCCAGCGTATTCGTCCCCTCCAACAACAATCCACCAAAGTCAAACTCGAAAGCCGATGGAATTCCTCCCGCATATAGCACTGCTTCATGATCGGTGATCAAGTTTTGATTCCACGCCACAAACTCTCCTGGTGCTCCGGCATTGGCTCGTGCAATTTCAATACCGTTGAGGTACGCCACGAAACCATCGTCGTAGTCCATATAAAAAATCGCGTCCAGCCATGGACTCAAGTTTTCTATCTCAAATTGATGGCGCAAGTAGATTGACATCGTCGACTCAACCAGAGTCGCGTCGTCGCCGTCGCCGTAACCAAAACCCGTAACACCTTCCGGCCAAGACAAATCATCAAAGTTCGACGCCAACCAATCCGAATCGGGCTGTTCATTCGGTACCAAATAACGCCAAGAAGATCCATCTAAGACGACTGCCTCCCAATGATCTAGATCTGACTGGGCAAATCCCACAGCGCCAAATGCGCTTAGCATCAGAAACATTCCACTTCGAAAGAATCCCTGTTGAATCACTCCTTTTTGCATTTCTCAATATATAAAAACCAAGCGAACGTTTTTACAGTTCGATGAAAACACATACAGCGTCAACATGGTCTCAGCGCTGAATCAAAATGGGCAGTCAAGTCAGTGGATTTCGTGCTGAATGGAAAAGTGCAGATTACCGGTTAGCAAACGGCCTGTAAAGTGTCCGCTCTGCTCAGGAAACGACTCCAACGGTAGACTCGCGTGCTTCTGCGCTGACACGCGAAACGAAAGCCCCACACTCCAATCAGGCGCTAGGTCATACGAAAGATGCCCACGTACCAGCGGAGCAAAGAAAAATCGGTTCGACGGAAATTCAACGGCTGCGTAATCTGAAAAGATTCCTTCCTGGCCTGTGAAAGTTCGCCCATTGACAAAAGATCGCCAATGAATCAAAGCTCCCAATGCCATTTCTCCTTGAAAAACAGGCGTAATTGCCCATTGCTTTTGCCACTCGATGGGAATGGAAATTGCGCGCAATCGATTGTGGTGAAGCACCCGTCTCTTCGCCAAAACAATCACATCAGCCATTCCTGACATTGTGCTTAACGTATCTCCTGTGACGGGGTCCAATTCTACTTCCAATAAGACGTCGTTGACCGTCATGATTTCTTCAAATGTTCCCTCATAATCGAGTCGGTGTATGTACTCATTCCATTCAACTCCAACGCCCCAATGCTGGTTCTTTGCCTGGAATTCAATCATCCCTCCAAAACCCCACGAACCACCCGCTTTCATGTTTTTGTTTTTGGCCACCAAGTCCGCACCGTCGCGCTCCAAGTACTTGAATTGACTCCAGGTAGGCCCTTGGTAAATGCGAACATTCAAAGCGGACTTTTCAGGCTTGTGACCCTGAAATTGTTCGTCTGTTGGCCGTGCAAATGGAATCAATACTGGACCGAATAAAGTGCTCAATTGCCGAGAAACTTGAGGTTCCAAGACGTCAAGTGAGATTTCGACGGGGATCACCGCATCTTCTCGCTTCAAGCTTACCTGTGTTGGGCTGGCAGCAGATGTCGCAGCGACTTTAACCTCATCGTTCGGGGGGGATTCGATGGTGTTTTCGGTATAAGCCGCCACCACCTTACGAGGTTGATTCTGTCTTTCGGAAGTTGACACAGAGACACGCGACGCTGCTTGAATATCAGCCTTCATAAAAGAATTCTCACTGGCTTTTTCAGTAGCTACTGACTTTTTCTCTTTGACTGTTTCAGCAAGATTTGACATGTCTTCCGTCGGGCAAACTCCCCATCCAATGGCAGCAAACAACCCCGCTAATGCCATCCAACTCGCCACTCTTTTCCGCTTCCTCTTCCCTTTTGCACGGTCTGCATCGGAATCCAGCTCCGTTGAAATGGAATCCCACAAGTCACTGCTGTCCTGAGGCGACAAGGGACTTTGTTGTGAGGTGAGTTTATCCTGAAATTGTTTTTCAAAATCATTCATGCGTTCAATTTTTGACGGATGTTGTGCTCTTCCAATTCCATGACAAGCACGTGTTTTCTAATCCATGCCTTGGCCCTACTCAGGCGTTGACGTGATGTTTCTGCTGTAATCGTCAAGAGTTTAGCGGATTCTTGGTGGGTGAACCCTTCAATTGAGACCAGCATAAAAACCCGGTAGAAGTCCTCAGGCATCTTGCTGATTTCGGCCAACAATTGCTCCGTTGTGAGAGACTCGATCGCAAACGACTCAACCGGGGAGTCGTGCTCCTTAAAATCCAAAGTCGTCGTCTGTTTTGCCGCAGATCTGACACCAAAACTAATCGCTGTATTGACAGCAATGCGCGTAGACCAATTCAAAAATGTCCCTTTCTCCGAATTGAAGTAGGATAAACTGCGGAAAATGCGGAGGTACACCTCCTGTAACACATCCATCCATTCTGTGCGATCGTATAACTGACGCTGCACGGTCGCTCGTAAATAAGGCAACGTCAATTCGTAAAGCTCCTTCTGGGCTTTGCGATCGTTGTCCAAACAACGACGAATCAAGTTGTTTGGCACCGTGATCAAAGGACGCTGATCAAGACTTGAGCGAGACAACCTTCAGCGTCGACAAAGTGGACACCATAAAATCCAGAGGTCAATGCATTGAGGGTTAAGACTCCTGCCGACTCCTCGACGCTTCCTGATTGTTGTTCAATCCAATCTGATGTGGCCAGAGACCATTCGTATGGCCCCTCACCACCGGATACGTAGATTTCAGCAGAACCGTTTCCAGAACCATCGTCTGCAGTTGACGATAAAAAAGAGAGCGAAACGGAACAGCCAAGGGTTGAAATGCACACACAGTCGGCTGAAACGATACCCTGGATTGTATCACCTATCAAGCAATTATCGCCTATATCGCTCAACAATTCTGGACAATCCCAGCCCGTTAGGTTCAATTCAACAGCGGCTATCGCTGCCGTTGAGCAAAATACGGAGTCGTTTACGACCAGTTGGTAGGTTCCGAATTCAATTCCGTCCAAGTTGGATTGGGATCCAATCAAAGCACCGGATTGATACCAGGCGAATGTATACGGTGGTGTCCCCCCCTCAGCAAGGCCCAAAAGGGAACCGTTGCCCGTTCCATCATCTGGCGAGGAGACCAGGTCAATCACCATTCCGCAAGAGACACTGACAGTGCATTCACAAGCAGCTGACACCACCCCCTCGAGCAATGCACCACCTTCTTCGCGAAAACAGGTATCTCCTATGTTCAATTGCAAAAGTTCGCAGTCGAATGGCGGGTAGATATCAATAGGCTCATGTTCTCCTTGTTCTAAAATAGTCAACTCATCAATATCCTCTTTTTGACAAGCCAGAAACACCATTGATATTGCCAAGACTGCGCAAATGGGCCCTTGTAACGCGTGATGAAATTTGATTTGCTTCATGAATCTCAGAATCAAAAAGTGGCAGATGGAATATGAAGAAATCCCGCAGACCTATTGTCTGCGGGATTTCAGTTCAAAACAGAATTGAATCGAACGTTAGCGAATTACAACTTTCTCGGTGCGAATAGCACCACCTTGTTGGATTTGGCATAAGTACAATCCTGGAGCGAGGTACTCAACTTGAATGGATTGTCTCCCCCCGGTCTCTCCTCGGTTTTGAGTCGTTTGGAAGACCACCGATCCATCCAGCGACAGCATGGTGATTTCGACAAGACCAGCAGATGACGCTTTCCAATTCAAATCAAAGCGACCATCCGTGACCGGGTTGGGTGCAACATTGAATCCGAATTCCTCGTTTTCCTCTTCCTCCATGCTATTGACCACGCCATCTTCACCATTCATAATTGTGATGCTGAATCCGTCCATGAATCCGTTGATCCAACCCAACGAATCAATTTCGAGCATTTGGCATGAAGTCGAAATACAATTTTCTTCTTCGTTTGAAACGGTGAGGCACAGATTGTACGGACCGCTTGCCCCGTAAGTCCAGGTTGGAAATGGATCACTGCTGCTTCCCTCATCACCAAAGTCCCAGCTGTACGTGTTGCTTTCGTCATATCCCCAGATGAAGACAAAAAGTTCAAATGGAATCACTTCGTTTAAATTGTATGCTTGTACTACCGTGAAGTCAGCAACGCAGGCGTTGGGTTCTTCAAAGTCGACGCATTCACAGTCTTCTGAAACAATTTGCAACATTCCTCCGTTGCCACAGAAGTCTCCTATATTGGCTTCGAGCTCAGGACAATCCCAAGCTGTCGGAACGTCTTCCCAGCCGAATGCAACGCAGCCGTTGGCATCGGTCACCTGCAGGAAATAGGTACCTGCCGGCACACTGTCAAGCGTTGTCCCCGTTCCGCCCAACGTATCAACTTCGATCAAAAATTGTTCGTCCCAAAAGTCTGTCCATATATAGACGTAGGGTGGAGTGCCTCCTGATGCGATGGCTTCCACGCTTCCAGAGCCCGTGCCATCATCAATGGACAACAAGTTGGTTTCGACGACCAGATCGCAATCAGGAACTTCAATGCATTCACAGTCTTCACTGATCACACCAAATGTACCTTGGTTGATGCCGCACGGTTCACCGATATTACCAAACAACTCTGGGCAATCGAAATCATTGCCTCCATTACCCGGATCCCAGCTGCCATCCCAATTATTGGCTTCCACCCATGCCCATACATCTGCACACGCTTCCTCATCACCCGCCAGCGCCGCAGAAATCGATTCAGCAAGACCGCAGAACATCCAAGATTCAGGGTTGTCCTGGTTTCCGCATTCCAGGAGCGCATACAACAGAAGAGATTCGGGGTCAAACCAAGTGGAATCAGTACCGGGGAGATAACCGTCCAAGCAATTTTCAGGTTCGATGTATTCGACG
>CAJWIF010000041.1 GCA_913041135.1 uncultured Flavobacteriales bacterium | reverse complement strand
CGGTTTCAGGCAATCAGAAATGATAACCTAAATTGATGGCCCAAGAGGATTGTTCTTCAATAGGGCGCGCTCCAAGTGCATAGTAACTGGCTGTGTTTTGCGTGAAGTAGGTCCACCGACGCTCCAAACCGAGCATGAAGTGACCGAATGTGTACTGTCCACCCATCACAACGTGATCAGCAATGGTGATGTTTTCCAGGGGACTTAAGCTGGGGCTGTGCGCTTGCGCTAAAATCCCATCGAACCAAGACTCAAGATTGTTCTTGCTCAAAAACATGGGGGTATAGCAAACGTATACGTTGCATTTAGGGAGAATCTGGTAGCCAACGCCAAATTCATAGAAATTGGAAACCCATTGATCTGGAATTTCTATATCAACAGGAATCCACTGACCGTAGATCGATTCCAAGTGGAAATAGGAATCAAGAGCAGCATAGCTGATCGCTTGCGAATGATTGAGCCCAATCGTCTTGGTAATAGAATTGGCTCCTTCGACCAGTTCAGATTGCGCTAAAAAAACACCGACAGCCTTGCCTGCTCCCAATGAAAATGAAATGGGGGTTTTATCAGAAGGCCAAAATCGTATTCGAAAGGTGTTCACGCGTTCGCCGGATGAGCCATAGGAGCGGTTGTCCCATTGGTTGATGACATTGGTGTTAAATCTCAGCCGATCCATGGTGATGCTCATTTCACTAGCCGAGAGGTCATAGAAAGACTCCAGGGAGGAGTTCATGATGGTTTCACCGTTGGGAATATTAAATACTGACCAAGGGGACACCCCGAGTGCCAACTCAACGCTCCAATCTGATTTTGGGGCCTCTAAATAATCAACGTTAAAATCTCGCTTGCCCCGGTCTTCAGGACCCATTATTTTCGGGTTCAACTGCTGACCCCAAGCAGTCAGAGCAACTCCGCAAGCAATTAAGGATAAGGTATACTTCATTCGAAAATGAATTTTCCACCAAACCCGGCGACTTGAACAGTGGTTCTGCGAAACAGAACCGCATGCTGTTCTTGGATCAAGAATTTAGGATTGATGAGAACATCCAAGTCACGCCCTTCAATGGCGTTGTAAATGGCTGCTCGTTTTTCTCGGGTATTGCCTATTAGTCCGAACGAAAGGCTTGGATAATCCGCATATGATTTGGAGCCAACGCGAATGACTCCGAGGATATACGTGGTGCGAGAAATGCCGATCAATGTTTCGGTGGTGTCGACATTTACCTCAGCGCGAACAGGCTCAATTGCGAGTAGCACAGGACCTTGGGCGAGCTTGGTTGTTTGTGTCAGTTGAGTGCATCCGGCAAGCGATATAACGGTAAGCAAGAAGAGAGGGTAGACAGAAAATTTCATGAGCAAGGAATGATAACAGGCCGACTCGGCGTGGCATCCAATTCGAATGGAGCCGTTTGTAAGTTCAATAAATGCAAACCATCCTTGAGTTCATCGGGAACGAAGATGAACTCCGTAATTGTTGCGTGGTGCCGAGGACTTTGAGGCCATTGCCAGAAAATATGATGTGCCGCGAGTGCTCCCCCGTCTTGTTCGCGATCCACAGAGGGCAAGTCCAATAACACATGTTCGACCCCTCGATCAACCAACCACTGAGCCGCCGCAGCCTCTAAATAAGGAGCATTGGTATTGGACCAGTTTTTTGAGCGCTTTTGAGCGCTGTTGGGGAGCGTTCGAAGGACAAGGGATGGTGGCGCTGCTTGGCCTCCCCAGTGTGTCCCTGATGCTAACTCCAGGGCTTTTCCAGTGATGACGTGGTCTCCATTTCTGATCTCTGGCTGAATGGACACGAGCAAGCACGGCATCAGAGGGGGAATCGAGATCCTATTTACAGAGTGAGCTGCCTCAGAAATGTGCCCCAGGCACTCTGTGTGGGTGCCATTTCCATGGGGATTGAATGTAACATCCCGGAAATTGACATTGCCACCTTCTGCGACGGAACCCAGAAATCCATTCGCTCGAACGGGTTCAATCTGCATCGGACCAACGTACCATGCACTTGGGCCGCCGGTTTCTTGAAAAGCTAAACTGATGTCGACGGCCGCTTGACCCGTTGCAGTGAAGTCAATGCCCTCGAATTGAATGGATAGTTTCATGCGTTACTATTGGAGCAAAAAAAAGGCGACCCCATAGGAGTCGCCTTTAAAATACGTTCAAATCGTTTAGTCAAACAAGAAACCAACACGCAAAGCTCCTTGGAACATGTTGCCCAAAGTGGTGTTGGAGATGTGGTTTGGCCAGCTGTAGTAAACATCATCTGGACCACTACCGTCGGGGTAGTACTCACTGTAAATGACACCATCGAGTGCGCTGAAAGGCAATTGACCAACAAACTCACCCATGGTTTCAGCACCTGCGGCTTCTGTAGAGAAGGCATTGTTGAAATACATGTTGAAAGCAGTCAAGTTGTCTGTTGTGATGCTGTGATTTCCGAACGTTGTTCTTCCGAAACCTAGACCAGCTTCAAAACCAAGATAGATTGCGTCAGAGAAGTAGTAGTCTGCTCCGAACAAGATGTTCAAACCAACAGAGGTGAATCCCTGCTCGTTACCGACGTTCCAAACGACATATTGGTCAGGCTGTCCTGCATCATTGATGTCTTCTGGTCCCCAGAACTCTTGTGTATCAGCGCGATTGCCCAAAACGATAGGCACTTCAAATGCGAAGTAAGGAGATAAGTTATCTGTGCCATCAAAATGAAGCTCATAACCAGGAGCGAATCCGAAGGACGAAGTCTTGGTTGTGATGTTCAATTGCGGGCTCACAGGATCGGATTCTAAAATCTCACCATCCTGGTACCAAGCATGCAAGTCATTCGATGATGAAATTGACAATGCAAGACGAAAAGCGCGGTTGTCTTCCAAGAAGTTCCGGTACTTGATCGTTGATCCGTCAATGGGGCTGCCTGAGAACGGGGTGAAGCTCACCTCGATGTTGTGCTCATCTCCCATCTGCTTTTGGGCCTGAGTGCCCATTGTTACGAGCGCTGAGAGCGCAAGTGTGAACATGAGTTTCTTCATGATATTGTGTTGTGTTTCTAGAATTTCGAATGCAAGAAACGGAAAAAACACCGAACTCCGCCTTATACCTACGAACTTTCGCTCATGGAAGAGTTTTCTAAGCCGTCTGATCGTTCTCATTGGGCCAATCATTATCGCCTCAAAGACTTCGAGCAAAGAGGTGAATCTGTTATGAAAGAATTGGCTCAATACTTAGAAATAGCTTGGTCCCGGGAGTTTGACCGCGTCTTGCCAAAGGGGTCGCCCGAAGAGAGATTGGCGCAGTGGCAAACTGAATTGGAAGGACCTAAGGACGTTTCTAACACCGGCCTCCTTCGAAAGGACCTAGTCGAAAGGATGGTCAACCGATCGAATAAATTGCACGATCCGCGATACGCAGGACATCAAGTGGCGGTGCCGTTTCCTGAACTCGCCTGGTTGCAGGCTGCTACGTCACTTTTAAATAACGGCATGGCCATCGATGAAATGGGCCCAGCATCGTCCCCCATGGAGGAGGCGGTGATGCGATCCATTGCTGAGTTCATGGGACTGGGCCCGGAGTCCAATGGTGTGCTATGTCATGGGGGCACCTTGGCCAATTTAACGGCGCTTCTCGCGGCGCGACAGCGGCGTTATCCTGGCAATGCCTGGCGAGATGGCACGAGCAAGTCCTGTGCATTGTTGGTCAGCGATCAGGCACACTATTGTGTGGCGCGTGCGGCTCAAGTCATGGGTTGGGGAGATGGAGGCATCTTCAAAGTGGCCACGAATGAACAGCATCAGATGGACGGGAAGGCCCTATTGGAGTCATATGAAGAAGCCAAAAATTGGGGGTTTGAAGTGCTGGCCATCGTGGGTAGCGCGTGTACGACTTCGACCGGGTCGTTTGATGATTTGGAGATGATGGCGGATTTTGCCGAGCAGCACGGCATGTGGTTTCATGTGGACGGCGCCCATGGAGCAGCTCAGATTTTCTCCAAAACACATAGTACAGTTCTCAAGGGCATGGAACGCGCTGATTCCATTGCCATGGACTTCCATAAGATGTTGGGAGTTCCAGCTTTGTGTACAGGGCTGTTTTACCGCAATGGACAAGACGGCTATGCGGCGTTTTCTCACGAAGCGAATTACCTCTACGAATCTCAGGAGGAAGAGTGGTGGAATTTCAGCAAGCGCACGTTTGAATGTACCAAGCGCATGCTCAGTGCAGCGGTCTACGGCATTTGGGAAAACCACGGACCGAATCTGTGGGAGAGCCTGGTGGATCGGCTCATCGAGAACGCGCAATCCTTTGCCTTGAAAGTGGATCAACGGCCGAGATGGGAACTCTTCAGTCACCCCCACTCCAACATTGTCTGCTTTCGATCAATGGATTTTGATAACGCCGCATTGCGCCGGCAGATGATTGATCAAGGGCCCTATTACTTGGTGAAGACTGTTTTTGGAGACCAGACGTGGCTCCGGTGCACATTCCAAAATCCGTTAACCAACGATGAGGACATGAAGGGATTATTGGAAGGGTTGGAAGAGATTGGACGCAGTCTTTCCAAGCCTTGAAAGCAATCAGATCAACTGGTTGTCGATGGCTTTTTTTACCTCAATCGGATTGGAAGCGTTTTTGAAAACAAGCGTACTGTTTCCAGTTCCGCTGAGCACAACATCGCCAAACCCAAAGAGGCGTCCAAGAATGGTTTGGCGAAGCTCTACAGTTTCCACTTTAGCGAGATTCAACTCTTCGGTGCTTCGGCCAATGACACCAGTTTTTACAATCACGCGCTTATTGGTGAGGCCATATTCTGTGAATATGAGTTTGAAAAAGGCAGGAATTCCGATCAGAATCACCGAGGTCAAAGCTGGAATCACATAGAAGAGCTTATTGATGGAAAAGATGGAGACAACCTCTTCGTCGGTTGTCAATGTTTTTTCGATGTAGCTCATGAACGTGTGATTTGATGATCAATATCGGTTGAAAGACATTGCGGAACGAATCACGATAGCTGTATTCTACTCCACCGTGACGCTCTTGGCTAAGTTCCGAGGTTGATCGACGTGGCAGTCACGCAATACCGCGATGTGGTAACTCAGCAATTGCAATGGAATGGTCGTCAACAATGGAGCCAGGGCTTGATCGCATTGTGGGATGGAGATCACAAATTCTGCGAGCTCTTTCAAGTCTGAATTGCCCTTGGAAACGAGCGCGACCAATCGGCCACCACGGGCCTTGACTTCTTGAATGTTTGAAACCACTTTGTCGTAAACGTCATCGAGAGTAGCGATGAAGAAAACAGGCATGTGCTCATCGATCAAAGCAATCGGTCCGTGCTTCATTTCTGCTGATGGATATCCTTCGGCATGGATATAGCTGATCTCTTTCAACTTCAAGGCACCTTCAAGAGCAACCGGGAAGTTATACCCACGGCCCAAATACAGGGCGTTGGTGGAGTCCTTGAAAGCATGGGCGATTTTTTGAATTTCCCCGTCCTGTTTCAGTAAAGTCTCCACCTTCTCTGGAATGGAATTGATTTCGACAAGCAGTCGGCTAAAGTGTTTGGCCGAGAGATTTCCGTTCCGTTTTCCAACCAACATGGCCATCAAAGTCAGAACGGCGACTTGTGCAGTGAAGGCCTTGGTAGACGCTACACCAATTTCAGGACCGGCATGGGTGTAAGCACCACTATCCGTTTCGCGAGCGATGCTCGATCCGACAACGTTGCACAAGCCAAAGACATGCGCTCCGCTGGATTTAGCCAACTGAATGGCGGCAAGCGTGTCTGCGGTCTCACCAGATTGAGAAATGGCAATGACAACATCTGTGGGTCGTATGACAGGATTTCGATACCGAAATTCAGAAGCATATTCAACTTCAACAGGAATGCGAGCGAGATCCTCAAAGAGATATTCCGCCACGAGACCTGCGTGCCAGCTTGTGCCGCAGGCGATGATGATGATCCGCTCAGCCTTTGCCCATCTGTTCCAGTGATCGTCGATGCCGGACATGCGAATTTCGCCGCGCTGAAGGCTCATTCTTCCCCGAATAGAATCGAAAATGGAGCGCGGTTGTTCGAAGATTTCCTTGAGCATGAAATGCTCGTAGCCACCTTTTTCTAACTCTTCGATTTGCAACTCCAGTTCGTGGATTTCTGGAGAGATTACCACGTTGTGTAAATTTCGAATAGTCAACCCCTTTGACTTGTGCAACACGGCGACTTCTTCGTCATCTAAATAGATAACATTGTTCGTGTACTCAATGATGGGGGTAGCATCTGATCCAACGAAATACTCACCTTCTTCTCCCACGCCGATGACCAATGGGCTGGATTTTCGTGCCGCAATCAACACCTCGGGTTCGTTCTCATCGATGACGACAATTGCATACGCACCCTCCACCTCTTTTAAGGCAATTTGAACGGCCTCGCAAGTGCTCGAATTTGTGCGCTTTTGAACCTCATCGATCAAGTGAACCAACACCTCGGTGTCGGTGTCGCTTATGAAGGTGTGGCCATTGGCTTCCAAACTTTTTCGAATGGTTTGGTAATTCTCAATGATGCCATTGTGAATCAAAGCCAAACTTCCTGAGCGCGCCTGGTGGGGGTGGGCATTGACGTCGTTGGGCGGTCCGTGAGTGGCCCAACGTGTGTGACCAATTCCAGCGTAACCGTGCAAGGCATGATCGGAGCCAATGTGTTCCAGCAAGTCCGAGACCTTCCCTCGCTTTTTCCCTAAATTCAATTTACCCTCGCCATTCAACAGCGCGATTCCAGCGCTGTCATACCCTCGATACTCAAGCCTTTGAAGTCCTTTTATTAAAATAGGAAACGCATCTTTTTCACCGATGTAACCAACAATTCCGCACATAATTTTGCCTTTTTATATTGGGGTATCAATCACTCCAAGTGACAACTAATCGGGTATTTGTAGGAATGGAGTCTCCTGAAGCTACTGAGGGACCATTGATAGCAACCCCTTGAAGTGATATGCCTGCGCGCGATGCGACAACATTCAAGATGTCACTATCCAACTCGCCATTAAGCATACGCTGCATCGTCTGGGAAATATTGAAGCGATAAGCCTGCTCTCCCGCATCGTAATCCCCATTGATGTTCAACCCAATTGAACTTTGGTCGGGTGTAGAGATGACTTCTCCCAAAGCGTTTTCCGTTAGAATGAAGAGTTGATTGGGGATGGGGTAGCGCGTGTCGTTGTGACTTGGATCCACCGGCAGCCAAAGCTCCGCTTTATGGATGGCACTGTTTTCTCCGATGACCTCAGCCCACTCAGCCAAATGAGGCAGCGTGATTTGCGTCTTCAATCCTGCTCCTGAGAAAACACCAAGAAGGGGGGCTTCTACCTCATCAATGAAGGATTCAGAGAGTCCTTGAAATGGACCTTGCCATTCGTGAGTGAACAGGTTAGACCGTGCACTTAAAGGATTGATGATGTAATCATAATATGCTGTGTCAGCATCATTGTGGTAGTGCATCCGCATGTAGCTCAATCCACTGATCATATCGATACCAACAGCCCCTTCACCCCCCATGAAAGGGTCAGGCGCAATGTGCAAGCCATGGAAAAAAGAATTCCAGGCTTCATTTGAATCGTAGACGTCTGTTCCGGCCTCAAGAATTTGTTGTCCAAAGGCATCGTTTAAATAAACACGAACTTCTGGATTCACAGTATCATTTGCGAAGTACAACGTTTGATTTTGATTCAGCGGAATGGGCTGAAATTCTGGAACTGCGAGGTTTTCAATGGAATGTGCGAATACATGATTCGAATAGTACGTCGAATCAAACTGCAAGGAATCCTCGAGCTGATAAACATTGATGTGCTGTGGAGAGAGCTGTCCGTATGAATCCCCTGTATACCGCAAGGATAAGTAGACGCTGTCCACTTGAGGGTTGGAACCGAAGTCGATGTCCGGAGCACTTAATCTGAACTGGGTTACGAACCCGGCGGTGTGCCACCCGAAATCGGGGTGATACATGCGTCCAAGTACGGCGGTGCTTAAACTGTTGGATTGTAAGCTATCCTCGCGCACTGTCCTGCAGCGCAATGTGAGGGTATCAGTTTGACTTAATCCAAGTAAATCATCCTGCGCATAGTCCAATCCTACCTCTGTTTCAGGTCGATTGCAACTGGTTTGGGTGGCGAATCCCAATAGGCATGCCATGACTGTCGCGAGAAAACCAGCACGTAACTTCAACATGGTGCGAAGTTCCGTTATTCCGGGACAGTCTCAGCCTTTCCCTCAAGAATCGTATCGTAATAATTGTTTATTTCTCCAACATAACCCTCCTCACCGTGGTAAGAAAGCGTTGGAACACCTGCGCTTTTGATAGCGTCTTGCAGTTCATCGCTGAGGTCTTCGGACCCAACAATTAATCCGTCAGCGTGTTGTATTGCCAGATGATTCAGGGCGTCAAACGTCGGATCTTGCATTGCTTCAACAGTCTCTGCAGAGATCCCGTCCTTGACCATTTTTTCAGCCATGCGCTTGTTCAATGAGCCTTCGAAACCTTCATCGTAAATGCTACAAACAACCTTGCTTTCGGCAAAATAAGGATCTTGACCGAAAAGCTGCTTGAGGTAAACAGGAACAACATTAGTCATCCAGCCATTGCAATGGATGATATCTGGAGCCCAACCCAATTTCTTCACAGTCTCCAAAACACCGCGAACAAAGAATAAAGCACGCTCGTCATTATCTGGAAACATCTTATCATCTCCATCATGCAATACAGCTTTGCGCTTGAAGTATTCATCGTTGTCGATGAAATATACTTGCATTCGAGCTGTCGGTATGGACGCGACCTTGATGACCAAAGGGTGATCGGTATCGTCCACCATGAGGTTCATCCCGGATAATCGGATAACTTCGTGCAACTGATGTCGACGTTCGTTTATCTTGCCAAATCGCGGAGTGAAGACGCGGATTTCTCGGCCTTTTTCATGAACTCCTTGTGGTAGGTTCCTACTTACCGAACTCATTTGAGTCGCTGGCAGGAAAGGAACAATGTGTTGCGAAATGTAGAGAATCCGAGCTTTGCTCATATCGGCCAGGTTGAAGGTGGGAAGAAGTGATAACGAAGATACGTTTTTTTGAGGTATAAATCAAGTAAACCCCTGTAAAAATCAGGCATTTTGAAGCGCTTATGGAGATATTCTACACATCGAAAGAGCTCAAAGAGAGATTGAGCGAAATCAAGGTTCGAAACAAAATGGTGGGCTTCGTTCCGACAATGGGCTCCTTACATTCAGGTCACGGCACGTTGATCAGTCGGGCAAGAACCGGATCGGATGTGGTTGTATTGAGCATTTATGTGAATCCAACTCAATTCGACAATCAACACGATTTCAAGACATATCCAAATGCCATTCAGGCGGATTTAGACCTGGCTCGTTCATTGGGGGTTGATGTGGTATTTGCTCCGAAAACAGAAGATATTTACGAAGGCGTTCCCAATGCAGATTCGGTGGATTACGGGGACTTGACGGGCGCATTCGAGGGCGCCAAGAGAAAAGGCCATTTTGACGGAGTCGTAGCCATTGTGAGACGGTTGTTTCAAATTATCAAGCCGGAAAAGGCTTTTTTTGGAGAAAAGGACTTGCAACAATTGGCGGTAATTGAAGCATTGTGCAAGCGCGAATTCGCTCAATTGGAAATCGTTCGATGCCCGCTGATTCGCGATATCGATGGCCTTGCTTTGAGTTCGAGAAACGTTCGATTGAATCAAAAAGAGCGGCTCGTCGCGCTGGAATTGCATCGTACATTGAATCGATTGAAAGCCGCTGTAAACAGATCCATTGAGGGAAGTGTCACTTTGGAAGCAGCACGACGTGCGTTGGATAGTCTTGATGGTTTAGAACTGGAATATCTCGCCATCATCGATGCTAAATCCTTTGAAGAAGTTGGCGAAGAAAAGTGGAATGAAGGTCATGCTGTGATCGCCGCGCAAGTGGGATCAGTTCGATTGATCGACAATCTTTTTATGGGTTAAATCAAAAGGATTCGTAATTTCTCAACAGGGATGCTGATATTCGGTTTTTCTTTAGAACTTCGCACAAAACACAGCCATCATGGGAGCCATAGGACCAGGACAGATTATTCTCATTGCTTTGATTGTCTTGTTGCTCTTTGGCGGCAAGAAAATTCCTGAATTGATGCGGGGTTTAGGAAAGGGAGTCAAAGAATTTAAAGACGCTACGAATTCAGAAGAGGATTCAAAAGAAGGCAATAAAGACGCGTGATCCGGGCTTCAATGGTATTGACGGCAGTGCTTGTATCGGGATTACTCGATGCTCAGACTACTGATTCAACGAGCACGAGTGTTCAGCTTTCTGTTTTGGAGACCTCTTGGCTGGAGTGGTGCCAAGCAACCGCTTGTACGAGCAACGATACTGCGCTGTGGAACATTCGCGATTTTGTAAAGGGAGAAACACCGCTGCTCGATACCGCGACAATACAGACGCGCATGCACGTGTTGGATGCAGCATCTCCAATGGACTTGTCGTGGAATCCGATAGCACACTCTCGGATCGCATTCTACGCTTCCAAACGTCCAATTCATTTAGGACGCATGCTTGGAAGGGCCCCGCTTTACTTCCCATTATTCGAGGAAGCACTCGACCGTCATGATCTGCCTTTGGAGTTGAAGTATCTGGCGGTTGTCGAGAGCGGACTGAACCCCAAAGCACGCTCACATGCAGGTGCGCGAGGACTGTGGCAGTTCATGTATGCGACCGCACGAGGACAAGGACTGCGCATCGACTCGTACATCGACGAAAGAAGAGACCCCGTTCGGAGCTCTGAAGCGGCATGCGTGTTTTTGAAAAAACTGTACAATCAATACGGTGATTGGTATTTGGCATTGGCGGCCTACAATGCCGGACCTGGAAATGTCAACAAGGCCATTCGTAGAAGCGGCGGCAAAAGGAATTTTTGGGAAATCCGTTACTTTTTACCCCGAGAAACACGGAATTATGTGCCGGCTTTCATGGCTGTCGTGTATCTGATGGAATACCATGCGGAGCATAATATTTTCCCGGCTGAGCTCTTCACACCGTATGCTGCTTTGGACACCATTGAGGTGAATACAGTACTGCGCTTTGACCAGATCGCTGCGCATTTGAACATGGATGTTGAGAGTCTATCACAACTAAATCCGATGTTCCGATTGGACATCATTCCTGGGCCGCCTGAAAAATGGCCACTTGTGCTTCCACAGAATTTGATTCCATCTTTCTTGGCTTACCAGAAGGACATGATCCTCCATGAACCCGAACGAACGCCTAAAATTGTATTTGTGCCCGAACCCGTGATCTATCGGGTAAAAAGTGGGGATGTCTTAGGTGGAATTGCGTCGAACTATGGAGTCAGCGTGAAGCAAGTCAAGGAATGGAATGGCTTGAAAGGCACGATGATTCGGGTCGGACAAAAACTGAAAATTCATGCAAATCCACGCTCCCTTTAATGGCCTGTTCTTTGGCGCAGTGATTTTTTGTTCTGTGCTCTTGAGTGCAGGATGCGGAAGTCAAGAGGGCGCGCGGTATGCGCTTCCTGGGAAAGTAGGCGCTTCGGGTGAGTTGGTGGTGGTTTGCTCAAACACGGTCTGGAAAGGCGCTGCCGGTGATACCGTCCGAAGCATTTTCGGACAACCGTTTCCGGTGCTCCCCCAATATGAACCGTGGTTTGACTTGGTGCATTTGACACCGGATGCGTTTGACCGCTTTTGGAAACCTCATCGCAACGTTCTTGAATTGGAGTTAGCCGATCGAGTCGATACACAGGAGGCGCAATTGAACATATTCCGAGAAAAGTATTCTCGCCATCAGATTTACATGGAGGGAAAAGCGCGGAATTCAGAGGCCTTGGCCTTGGCCATAGCGGATAAAAGCATGGACATGTTAGGTGTGTTGCATCGGGCGGAAGTGCAGCGGTTCGCAGCGTTGGTTCGTTTGGATAAGAACGAGGTCATTCAAAATGAACTGGTGGAATGGATGGGGATTGAGTTGGTCGTTCCTCGTGACGCGCGGTGGGCAAAAAAACTAGATGACTTTGGGTGGATTGATCGGCAACTCACGCGATTGAAAGGAGGAGACAACCATGATGTTCAGCAGGGATATTTGATCTACACCGAGCCTTATACAAGCGACTCTCTCTTCTCTATGCAGGCGAGACTATCCAAGCGGAATGCGGTGTTGAGAAAAAACGTGAGCGGCCCAACTCCGGGCTCGTATATGACCACGGAGATGCGTTACGTGCCGTCGTATGAGGAGATCGTATTCAAGGGAGGGTTTGCCTCAGAACTGAGGGGGCTTTGGAAAATGGAAAACGACTACATGGGCGGGCCGTTTTACAGTTTAACGACGTTTGATGAAAAGAGTGGTCAGTTGATTACCGTTGAAGGCTATGCCTATGCTCCTTATTTCGATAAGCGGGAATACATGCGGGAAGTGGAAGCGGCGGTCCGTTCTCTGAATTTGAATCCGGTTCTTGTTGCAGCTGAAGAACCTTCCACACCATGAGAGCGCTATTTGTCGCCCTACTGGTATTTACGGGATGCACCGTTCCGAACTCGGATCAAAAGATTGACCAAAACTGCACTTCGGATACGTGGCAATTGGGCACGAGTATTCGGGCTTTGGAGGTAGTCAGTGATCAAGAAATATGGTACGCAGGTGCCAATGGAATCGTTGGGTATACGTTGGATGGAGGGGCAACTTGGAGCCAAGACACCCTACGACTCGTCGACGGAAGTTTGCCTGCATTTCGGTCCATTGCAGCAACAGGAAGGGCGGTTCACGCACTGACCATTTCCAATCCAGCCGTGCTCTTCCGAACCACCGATTCAGGAGCTCATTGGGATTCAGTGTATACGGAGCATCACCCTGATGTTTTTTACGACAGCATGGCGTTTTGGGATGACGAGAATGGGATTGCCATGGGCGATGCGATTGACGGTTGTCTCAGCATCATCCTCACCCAAGACGGAGGCGCTTCGTGGAAAAAAACCCCATGTCAACGGCTTCCTGAAGCGATGGAGGGCGAAGCGGCTTTTGCTGCATCCAACGGCAACATCGCGGTGTCCGATAGCGCAGTGTGGATTGCAACCGGCGGAATGGCCTCTCGGATTTTCTATTCTTCAGATCGCGGCCACACATGGGAGGTGTTCACCACTCCCATTGTGCAAGGAGGAACCATGACAGGGATGTTCAGTATGGACATGTTGGATACCGAACACGGCATCGCTTGGGGAGGAGATTGGGAGTCCATGTCAGACAATTCCGAGAACAAAATTGTGACACATGACGGAGGAGAAAGCTGGGAATTGCTAACTCCAGCTGAGGGACCGGGCTACTGTTCATCTGTTCAATTTGTACCAAACACAAACGGACAAGGCATTTGGGCTGTGGGAGTTCCTGGCATACACCGTTCTCAAAACGGAGGCAAAACATGGGTGACAGAGCAAGACTCTAGCTTCTATACCGTGAGGTTTACACCCGATGGAAACTGTGTTTGGCTGGCAGGAAAAGGCGTTATCTCGAGACGACCGGTCAATTCTTGATGAAGGACTGCGTTGTTCCTTTGGGAAGAACGATGTGATACAAACCCGCTTCCAATCGTTGGACAGGAATGGCGAGGGTTTTCTGATTTTCTGTCAGTTGCATTCTGTATACAGTGCGCCCCAAAGCATCGTTGATCCGCACGGATTCAACCGGTTGTTCGAGTTTTAAATTCAAGGTTTCCTGAACAGGGTTGGGCCAAAGATGTAAGGTTTGATTCGGCTCCAATGTGGACACGTCCGCCGCCACATCTCCCTTGGCAAATGCATACTGCCCCTGGCGTAAATTCAATACTCGGAACAAGCCTGCTCCATTGGTTAAAGACCCCGGTTGCCATTCGTAATCCAAGCACTCTTGCCATGCAGCACTTGCGTTAGGTCGCCACGCTAAGAACCCATTTTCTTCTGTGTTTCCGTACAACTCGAAATCCAGCTGATCGGCGTTGTTTCCATAATACTGCAGCCGAGCGTCTAACAAAACACCGGCAGGCCAGATGCCACCAACAGTCCAAAAATGGGTGGTGCTGAGTTCATCGACATAGGGCTCAACGGGTCCCGCATCCGGGGCGGCCCAATGGTGTTCAATGCGCACCAAAGCTGAATCGCCTTCAGGCATCACATCGCATCCCACCCGCATCGCAACCCAAGGTAGATTTTGAATTCCCTCCGTATCGTTGATGGTATACGTGAAGTCCATGCGCCCCTGGTTCAAACGGCCATTGGCGTTCAATGCAAACATCACGGGATTGGCGATTCCGGGATGATCAATGGTGATTACATCGGTTTGCCCACTTGCGCTAATCTGCGTGTCGTAGCGATTCCAATCGGCATCCCAAACGGTCACTTCCAAAGGTTCCGCGTTGTGATAATTCTCACACGCCCTCAATTTCTGCTGGAGGAACAAGGTCGTGGACATGTCGGAAGCGGCTTGAGCGGTTGAATCAATGAGCCATGTGGAAAACCCCGGTTGCAGAACCTGAGCTTCGAACCAAGGAGTCATGTCCACTCCTGTAATGTCTTCCAACGTGGATTCAAACACCGCTGCATCCATGTGGCTATCCATGTGCGTTGCCAACACCGATTGCATGGCACTGCGGTACAATTCATCCCCGAGATAAGCGCGCAGATTGTGCAGGATGGAAGCTCCTTTGTAATACGTGTGCCGACCATAAATGTGCTCATCCGGCATTGGAGACAGCGGGTGAAAACCATCGTCTTGTAAATGAGTCTCTTCCAGTACGTACAACTGGTTGTCCTTCACCACATCTATAAATGCCTCCTGCCCATCTTTCCACTCAACGAACAAGTGGGAGCTGTATTCGGCCGGTCCTTCTTTGATCCACATGTGGTTGTGAAGAGTAGGAGCAACCAAATCACCCCACCAATGGTGGCCCAATTCATGGCTAAACAAATCCCCATTCTGCACCAACCCTTCGCCGACCATGAATTGCGGATAGGCAATGTTGGTTGGGATTTCCAGGGCACCATCCGTCGTCAAAACATACCCCACACGTTCCCATGCATACGGTCCCCACCAATACTCCAAGGCGTCAATAGCGGACCCCAGTTCTTGGAATTTTGTGACCATTGCGTTGATGTGTTCTGCTTTTCCAGTCAAGCGAATGGGAACCTCTCCAAACGCTCCCATGTGCACCATATTGGAATCAACATAGGGCGCGACCGCAATGGCCGATTGATGCGTCGTAATGGGATGCGCCAAATTAAAACTCCGAGTCACTGTATCGCCTCCGAGTTGCGTCTCCCCGAGGAAAGTGCCCTGGCAGTGTGCGGTTCGCCCTCCGGCACTTGTCACGTTGTAGGTATAGGTGGCGCGCTCAACAAAGTTGTCAAAACACGGATACCACACCTTTCCAAAATTGGGAGGGATGGTCGTCAAGCCGATGCCCAAATTGTAGATGTAATCGCTCACGAAATAGAAGCCTCCCCAATACGGGTCTTGGTAGGGAATCCCGCCGTACCACACTTCCAATTCATACGTGCTGTTCGTTTCCCACCCCAACTCCGGAGCATCCACGTGCAATTGAAATTCACCTTGTTCAAAACCGATGACCATGCCATTGAGATGCACGCTATCAACGGTCAATTCAACCAAATCAAACCACAGGTCGGTCGCTGCGGAATTGAGAGCGTTGAAGCCGATGGTGGCATGAGCCGTGAGCTGGTGCAGATTGTATTCGGTTACATCCAGATCGAGCGCGTAGGTCGCCACATCAAACGAATCGCTCCGCGCAATGGATTCACTCATATCGTAATTCATCATCCACCTTGGCGCCGCTGGGACTTCCTCTGTTCGGGGTGCGCGGGCGTGCCGATAATGATGGCACGGGACGGGGTTGAAAACCCGAGGCGATCGAAGAGGCCGTTGATCATCCATGTTTTCTTGCCCGATGGCAGGTTGGAAGACCAAAGCGCCGGCACAAATCAGCAAAAAACGCAGCAAGTGAAAAGGATTGGGATGGGACATGTCGGCAATTTACTTCAACTGACTACTTTCGCCGTATGAAGGAATTGAATATCTCAAATGGTGTTTACGTTGAAATCACCTATGTGCTTCGCGAAGACGGCCCAGAAGGAGAAGAACTGGAAGTGTGTCCTGCTGAGGACCCTTTTGGATTTACGATTGGAAAGGATGAGGTGTTGCCTGCTTTTGAAGCTGCATTGATGGGTAAAAAGGGAGGAGATTCCTTTGAATTCGTGCTTTCTGAAGAGGATGCCTATGGCCCTGAGGATCCAGAAGGGTTTGTTGAGGTACCGAAATCAGCTTTCATCGTAGATGGAGAGTTGGACGAAAGTATTTTTGAAGTGGACTCAGTTGTTCCAATGGAAACAGAGGACGGAGAAGAAATGATTGGGGTCGTTGCAGAAGTTCAACTGAACTCAGTCATCGTTGATTTCAACCATCCATTTGCTGGAATGCCATTGCATTTCGCTGGTGAAATCAAACTGGTTTCATCTGCACCCCCTGCTTCCAACTGACCGAACCCGATAGCGTTTGTGACGACCGGTTCTGATTGGGATTGGGTAACTTCGACGCATGGAACGTACGGAGATAGAAAAAATCGGAGAATTCGGGCTAATTCGTCGATTGACTGAAGGCTTGAAACATCGTCAATCGTCAACTTTAGTTGGGGTTGGAGACGATGCAGCTGTCTTGGACAGTGGAGATCGCAAAGTGGTCGTATCAACGGACATGTTGTGCGAAGGCATTCATTTCGATTTGTCTTACATGCCGCTAAAGCATTTGGGCTATAAAGCGGTCGTTGTCAACCTCTCGGACATCTGTGCGATGAACGTTTTACCAACGCAAATAACAGTTTCCATGGCTTTGAGTAGCCGGTTTTCTGTTGAAGCAGTGGATGAGATGTACGCTGGAATCTTGAAAGCCTGCGAAGTGTATGGAGTGGATTTAGTAGGGGGAGACACCACCTCTTCCCAGGCAGGATTGGTATTGAGCATCACGGCTATTGGCATGGCAGATTCCAACTCGATCGTTTCGCGCTCCGGCGCAAAAGCAAATGATTTGTTGGTTGTTACCGGAGAATTGGGCGGAGCATATATGGGTCTTCAAGTCCTTGAGCGAGAAAAAGAGGTCTTCAAATCAGCGCCTACAACTCAGCCAGAACTGCAAGGTCACGAAGGCATTTTGGAACGGCAGCTCAAGCCAGAAGCACGAACAGATGTCATCCAAGAAATGGCCGATTTGGGGCTGAAGCCCACATCCATGATTGATATTTCAGATGGTTTGGCCTCGGAGGTGTTTCACTTGTGTACGGCCTCTCAATGTGGTGTAAAGTTGTTTGAGGAGAAGATTCCTGTCCACGAAGAGACGTATGAGACGGCCCGAGAATTCAACCTGGACCCGACACTTTGCGCGTTGAGCGGAGGGGAGGATTACGAGCTTTTGTTTACCATCAGCCAGGAGGATTATGACAAGGTGCACAACCACCCAAAATTCTCGGTCATTGGCCACATAACGGAAGACCCTAGCGAACATCTATTGATCACGAGGAACGGAATGGAAACCCCTCTCAAGGCACAAGGGTGGGATGGGATATTGGCGGCAAGAAAAGAAAACACAGAGGGCGAAGACTAATATGTGTGGCATCACGGGCATATATGGTTTAACCGGTCAACAAGCGCGGGATGAGGCGCGGGAAACCATAGCTGG
>CAJWIF010000040.1 GCA_913041135.1 uncultured Flavobacteriales bacterium | reverse complement strand
TTGGGATGCGATACCGTTGTGCTGTGTCAAGGCAATGAGTTTGATGTGGATTTGAGCTTTTTGGCCCCGGAAATTGATCAGACGATTACCATGGTTGTGACGGATGCTCCAGGGTGGACGTTTACCGCAACAGACGGATCAACGGGCAATGTGACAGGGGTTTTCGTGGGGGATGCTACCAACTTGGGGATTCATGAAGTCACCATATCGGCAACAGACGATGGCAGTCCTGCGGCAACGACAGAGGTGACATTCATTGTTGAGGTGTTGGATATTGTGATCCCTGAATTGTCAATTGAAGGCAACACGAGCATTTGCGCAGGGGGTGAGGCGACGATTACAGCAACGGGAGATTTTGACGAGATCATTTGGTCCAATGGAAATGTTGGCGTTACCAATACGTACGTTTTTGGTGGAAGCTTTTTTGTCACAGGGCAAATCGGGCAATGCGAAACGGTTGAATACTTCTTCATCGATCAGTCGCCTTATTTCTTACCAGACGTCGTCATCGACCCGCCTGCGGTTTGCGTGGGCCAAACAGCGATTGTCACAGTGGACCCAACGGAGCAGCCAGAGTATGATATTTACCAATGGGATGCCGATTGGAATGGTTTGGGAGGTGAGGTGATTGCGGACAATGGAACGAATGCGGAATTAACTGCAGGAACCTACCGTCTGCTCATCACCAACAACGAAGGGTGTCAAGGACAGCGTGTCTTTATTATTGAGACCATCGGATCTTATATTCCGGAAGTTGAGCTGGATGCTTTTTGTGATGGTATTCCTGATGAGGTTGTTTTTGAAGGGGGCTATTCGAGCCCGACAGAGGGGGCTTTACTCGTGTATATGAGTTCCAACGAAGAGTCAGGTTGGGGAGGAAGTTATTTGGAGTTGATCATCAATGGAGAATCGGTCGGCATCTTGACATCTCCCGATGATTTCACCCAACACACGTATGACATCGCGGCGGCGGATGATATTGAAATCATTTTCTATGAAGACAGTTCGATTGACACGGATGTCTTGTCGGTGTCGGTATACAATTGTGGGTTTTTAAACGCGACTCAGATATCAGACCTCACGGCAGGAACGATTTATAGTGGTCCTTCGGAGTGCAATGCTGAGCCTGCGGTTGGAACATGGAACTGCCTCTCAGGGCCTGTGCCTTGGAGCTTTTCGAACACAAATGAATACGACGCAACGTTCTACCCGTCAGATTATGGGTTGTATGAGATTTGCTTCACGGAAGAAGTGTGCCAAACGGACTATTGTTACGACATTGAAATTACCGAGGAACCGGATGTCAGCTTGGTGACTTCGGAAGACTTGTTATGTGATGGGGATGAAACTACGGTATTTGCTGACATCACGGATTTGGGTGGAACGGCAAATATCAATTGGTCAGCGCCAGGAACGGATGGCGTTACGGAGAACACGTTCTCTTTTTCCAACACGACGACGTACAATGCTTCGGTCACGATTACCAATGGATGTGGTTCAGCGCAAGCTTCCCTGCCGTTGTATTCGCAGTACACGCCAGACCCTAGTTTGGATGATGAAAGTCTCTGCGAAGGAGGAACGGTTTACTTGGACCCGACAAGTCCCGACACGCCGGACTTGGAATTCGAATGGTACATTGATGGAGGCTTGATCCCAGGTGAAATTGCGGAGGAGTATACCGCGGTTTCAACGGGAGAATTTTGTGTGGAAGTGAGCAATTTGTGTGGCCAGGGTGAAGCCTGTGCCGAGATTACAATTGTCGGTGAAATCCCTGCGCCTTTGGAAGACAATACCGTAGACTGTTTAGGAGGGTCGACTGCTGTAGTTGTTCCAGACCTACCGGAAGGCTACACGGTGGTTTGGCCTGATGGATCCACGGATGCCACGTGGTTGGTTGACAACAACGGAGTGTATGACGGAGAAGTCTTCTGTCTTGATTATACAGACCCATTTGGCTGTGCGACCAATACAGTCTGCTCTTATTTGTTCATCGGAATTCCTCCGACAATTGCAGCTGAACCCATCTTGGAAGAGCCTTTCTTAACCATGTGTCCTGAAGTGGAATATGAGTTCGATTTGAGTTCTGTTGGCGCTGGAGAATTCGAATGGTGGTTTGACTGCAACGGAGAGTTTGTGTATTTCGAAGACCCCTTGGATGGTGTTACGGTAGTGAGCTCTATGGTGCCTCAAGACTGCTGGGGATACGGAATTACATTGACAGGTTCGGCAATCAACCCATGTGCTGTTGGCGGGATTCGTCAAGAGTGGGAGGTGTTAATTGACTGGTGTGAATTGATCATTCCGAATGTGTTTACGCCGGATTATGGAGATGACATGAACGAGTCGTTTCAAATCACAGGGCTAGAGGTATACGACAATGTAAATCTCCGTGTTTACAACCGTTGGGGACAAATGGTCTACTCGAGCAATGACTATAAGAACGAAGATGCGTGGCGCCCGAACAATGAGGAAACGGGAACATATTGGTACACTATGATTTTGCCCAACGGTATTGATCATTCTGGATCGGTGACGCTCTTAAGAGATTGAGTCTGGGTGGCGAAGGCAAAAACGCACTACTCCTGTTCGGCATGTGGACATGAATCGGTCCAATGGGTCGGAAAATGTCCCGGGTGCAAATCGTGGAACACACTGGAGTCCTTTACGGTGAACGCTTCGACAGTGGTTCATGAACGGCGTATGCCGGCTGGAATGCAAAAAGTCATGGCGCGGCCGCTCGCGGACGTGGAAGTTTTGGATGTCGACCGTCAATCATCGGGCGATCACGAGTTGGACCGAGTCTTAGGAGGAGGTGTGGTGCCCGGAGGCGTGGTGCTTTTGGGCGGTGAACCGGGAATTGGCAAGTCCACACTGATGTTGCAAGCGGTATTGCAAATGGCGGTGAAAATGGATCGGGTCCTCTATGTCGGGGGTGAGGAAAGTCCTGAGCAGGTCCGAATGCGTGCTGAACGGTTGGGGACAGTCCCTCCGAACCTTTACATTTTACCCGAGACCAACGTTCAAGAAGTTCTGAAGGAGTTGGAAGAAAACAAACCCGGAGCGGTGATTGTGGATTCAGTTCAGACCCTGTTTCTTCCGGAAATTGAGTCGGCCCCAGGTTCAGTCAGTCAAATTCGGGAAGCCGCGTCGGCATTGACACGATTTGCCAAGCAGCACCAAGTCCCTATCTTTTTCATTGGCCACATCACCAAAGAGGGCTCTTTGGCAGGACCTAAGGTGCTTGAGCACATGGTCGATGTTGTATTGCAATTTGAAGGAGAGCGCCACCATGCATACCGCATGCTGCGCGCGATCAAGAATCGTTTTGGAACCACAGCGGAGTTGGGGTTGTATGAAATGCAGGGCAACGGCTTGATGGCCGTCGAACATCCTTCTCACGCTTTGTTGGGTCAAAAAATTGGAGAGGATGGTTTGAGTGGGACTGCTATTGCCGCAGCGATTGAGGGTGTTCGGCCGATGCTGGTAGAAGTGCAATCACTTGTGAGTACCGCCGTTTACGGAACGCCTCAACGTTCAGGAACTGGTTTTGATCTTCGACGCTTGAACATGTTGCTCGCAGTCTTGGAGAAACGCTGCGGATTCAAGTTGGCTTCAAAAGACGTTTTTTTAAATATGGCCGGTGGTTTACGGATTCAAGACCCCGCGTTGGATCTGGCAGTTGTGGCGGCTATTTTGAGCAGTGCCTTGGATGTCCCGCTGCCTTGGGGCACCGTATTCGCAGGTGAAGTCGGCCTGACAGGTGAGATACGCCCTGTTCCGAGACTCGGTCAGCGTGTTTCCGAGGCATCGCGATTGGGCATGAAGAGGATGTTTCACAGTGCGCACGCCCGAAATATCCAGATTCCAGAGGGAAGCAATATGGAGCTAGTGGCGATTGCACAAGTCAGTGACTTGCATGGAAAGTTGTTTTAGCAACGACTCCCTCAGGCGCGACCGGCCACGACAACGACAAATTCGCCACGCGGTTCATGTTCTGTGAAATGGGCCAAAACGGAGGTGACGGTACCTCGGACAGTTTCTTCGTGGAGCTTCGAGATTTCTCGAGAGCACGAAACCAAGCGATCAGGACCGCAATACTCAATCAGTTCTCCGAGCAATTTCACCATGCGATGAGGAGACTCGTAAACGACCCAGGTTCTTTCCTCTTCGGCGAGCGCCCCCAACTTTTTCTGACGTCCTTTCTTGTGCGGCAGGAACCCCTCGAAAACAAAGCGATCACACGGGAGTCCAGATACCACAAGTGCAGGTGCAAAGGCGGTAGGACCGGGGATACAACTGATGATGAATCCGCGTTGAACGGCTTCTCGCACCAACAAAAACCCGGGGTCAGAAATTCCAGGCGTTCCGGCATCAGAGCACAGCGCAATTTGCAACCCCGATTCCATCTGTTGGACCAACCCTTCCACAGCGCGGTGTTCGTTGTGCTGATGAAACGCTCGAAGCGGGGTGTCAATTTCGAAATGACGCATCAGTTTCCCAGTGGTTCGGGTGTCTTCAGCCAGAACCAAGTCGGCCTCTTTGAGAACCTCTATGGAGCGCGGAGCGAGATCACCCAAATTTCCAACAGGTGTGGGAACCAGGACCAAGGAACCGATTGAAGCGCGGGTTTTTTCTTTCGCTTCCATCAGGCAAAGACTCTGTGGACGCGTTGTATAAACTCGAAAGGAGCTTCCTCCTCATCATCCCAAGTTGTGATGTGAGAGCAAGAGGATTGCACTGAGCGCAGTGCCTCTTCGAGGTTGATAGCGGTATCCACGGCTGCGCACAACTGATTGAATCGCGTCATGTCACCCAGCGCCAAGACGGCTGAGAAACGCACGCGATCGTTGATGCTAAGTGCCATTTGGATGCTTTCCAGCGGAGATTCGTTGAGCTTTTCTAAAAGCGAAGGCCTTGAAGAGGGGGTGTAATTTTCCTCTGCTATGACAGCAGCGACTTCTTCGATAGTTTCTTCGATGGCTGGCTCGGCGACTGTCGCAGTTTTTGCTGCGGAAGGTTCGTACGCTGCAGTGACAACCTCCTCTAACGGTTCCGGTGGAATTGGAATGGATTCTGTTTGCTCAGGAGCGGATACGCTCAACGACTCAGCGGCCTCCAAACAATGTGCAATGACTGCTACTGCTGCCTGAACTTCAGACAGGGATGCGGCAATCTGATCGAGCGTGTCTGCATCAGGGTTGTGCTGAAGCAACAACGTTGCTCTTTGGCAAGCTGATGCGGCTTGGTCTTGTTTTGCTCGAATGGTCGCTAAATGATCTTGCTGCGTCATGAATCAAAGATAAGGGCGTGCTATGGTGAGCTTAGGAACGTTTGAACAATGTTTTGAGCAATTCCTTTTCTCGTTGAAAATTGCTCTTTCGGTGATTGCGTTGTGCTTCGCGGTCCCAGCGGTATTCGGGAGAAGCGACATTGCCGTGCATTTGGATAAAGAACTGCTGGCCCAAACCGTCGTCTTCGATGGGCCCAAACTGGCCTTCTTCTGTATTCCGTAAATCACGCATGGCAAACCCCAGCGTGTAGTCCATCGCTCCATTGAATGCATAAGAACCTTCAAGGCTAATGTTCATAGCAGAAGAGCGGATTTGCACGGCTGGAATATGCACGGACTGTTTGGCAACATAAATGGGGGTTTCGAGCGGTTGAAAGACGACTTCCTCGAGCCTTTGAGACAGGTCGTTGGGGTCCAACAACGGCGCCATCATACGGTTGTCTCTCAGGTATTTGGCAATGGCTTCAAAGGCCTCCAGTTTTCGAAGAGCACCCTGTTCAACTTTTGCCTCAGCGAGCATTTCGAATGTTTCTGGAAGCCAAGCAATGGTATGATTCCAATCGAATTGCATGGAACCGGACGCCGTAAGAGCCCCTTGTAGATGCTCAGCTCTGAGTGTGGCTTGATCAAAATTATCGAATGCTTGAAATAAAGAGGGCAGGTTTAAAGATGTTGCGACAGCATGCCACTGGACAACGGCACGGTCTTCTTCTGGGATGAAGAGGACCTGGCCATCTCCACTCAATTGTCCTTCAAGTGTTTCACTTTGAAAACGATGGACTTTCCAGAGGTCTGATTCGAGGCGTCCCTGGGCTTCAATGTTGTGCAAGGTCCAGCCACTGTAATGGCCTCTTTCACAAGAAACTGACCAATCAATGCGGCTGCCCGCGGGCAAGTGCAATTGCGAGAGGAGAAGGGGTTCTTGCGTTGAAGGTGCGTACGACCAGGATTCCAAGGCGATCTCGGCGTGCCCTCGAATCGGTCCACCGGATTGCCACGAAAGAGGCTCGAGGACCCCCGCTGACCCCGAAAAATAATCCTCGCCCCAGTGGGCATCGAAGCGTTGGATTTCGAGCGCGTTATGATCGAGCGTTCCGTTGCCTGTAAACTCCCAGGGCGACCCGTCATCTTCTAAGCCACTCCAGTTCGCCACCTCCCAAAGGCCGTCTGCAGTCAACTGGCTTTGAGCATTGCGAGCTAAATTACCTTTCCAATAGGCCGTCCCGTTCGTTGGCAGGACCCCGTCGTCCAAGACCACATTCCACAAGTCACCCAATTGCAGTGCATCCAACTGAACGTTTATGTGTGATTGCTCAAAAGATCCCCGCTCGGGATTGAAGGCATTCAACGTACCATCGAGCTTGAGACCGTCTAATTCAAGTGCATATTTCGGCACATCGATGCGCCAGTGGTTCTGAGCGTATTTAGCCCAGATGGAAGCCTCGACTTGGCCTTCTATGCGGCGGTTGAGCTCATCAGGTGCGATGCTCCAGATTTGTTTTGGAAGGGTTGCCTGCATCCCCAATTCACCATCGATCCAAGTAAACTGACCAGAAAGAAGGGCGTTTGATTCAAGGGAACTGTAGGGCTTGGAAAGGTCAAGCCACGGGAGGACAAAGCGTGCGGGGATGTCGTCAAAAGTTCCTTCGCAGGACCACCCTGACGTTGTGTTGTAGAGGATTTCTGTTTGCCACTGCCCATCCATCCATTTGGCTCGAGGCATTTGTATCGACGCGTTTTCTGTGCTTTCATTCCATTGCGCAATGAGCAATACGGCGGCTTCTGGGAGTGGCACAGCACCCTTTTGTAAGCTGAATTGTTCAACAGTTCCTTCTATGGTCACATTGAGAATAGCATCCTCCCAAGCTCCTGTAATGTGCATGTCGGGCAGACGCATTGACATTTCATCCATTTGGACCTCACACTGACTTAGGGTCAAGCCATTGATGGCAAAGCGGGCTTCGCTCTGATTTTTCGCATCATCTGTTTTCCAAACAGCGGTATTCCATGAACCGTTTGGAGTGGACAAGAGCGAAATGAAACCGCCTTCCATGGATGCCGATTGGATTTGGTACTGTCCGCGGAGCAGTTGAAAGGCATTGCATTGCAGCTGCAAGTGATCGGCCTTCAGCAGGGTATCGGACGGGGCATCAGATGACCCCATGAGAACGACGTCTTCAAGGCGCAAGGATATGTGAGGAAAGTCTGTCCAGATGTCGAGTGTGACATCACTGATGTGCGCATCGGTCAACAAATGCGATGCGATGGATTCCAAAATAGCGGATTCCGCCTCCGCTTCGTGCTGAACAATCCAGAGCAATCCTCCGCCTACAGAGAGGAACGTGAGGAGCACGAGCAATAAGACCCATCGGAGTGAATGTTTCATGGCGCTTGCAACATCGAATCTAATGGTTCCAACGGACGGACGCGCAGTAGGATTGCATTGATGTCCACACTTTAACGTGGAAGACCCATCTTTGCAACATGAAGAAGCGCACGTTCATAAAATTGGCTGGAACCGCAGGTGCGGGACTGTTATTGGCACCCTTGGCCGGATGCAACGACCAGGGGACAGAGAGTCCACAAGGGAATGACTTGACCCCGCGACCGTTCCTGTTCAAACAGGAGCCTTTGGGATATGGATTTGACGCGCTGAATCCAGCGATTGATGCGATGACCATGGAGATCCATTATGGCAAACACCATGCCGGGTATGTCACCAAGTTGAACCGGGCTATGGTGGCTGCAGAAATGTCAACAGAAGGATTGACTCTGGAGTCTTTGTTGTCCTCTATCACAGCGGATCAAAAGGCCCTTCGAAATAATGGGGGTGGGCATTACAACCACACGCTGTATTGGAGAACCTTGGAACCGGGAGGTTCACCTATGCCTGAAGGTGACTTGCGGGCTGAATTGATAGAAGTGTTCGGGTCGATAGAGGCGTTTCAAGAGGCGTTTTCTCAGGCGGCAGCAACTCGATTTGGCAGCGGCTGGGCTTGGCTCATTCGAAACAGCCAAGGGCAATTGGAAGTAACGAGTACACCGAATCAAGACAACCCCTTGATGACCAACATAGTGGAACAGTTAGGTCAGCCTTTGCTTGGAGTTGACGTGTGGGAACACGCCTATTACTTGAACTATCAAAACCGCAGAAAAGACTACATCGCCGCGTTTATGCAGCAAATCAATTGGGACGTAGTGGCTTCCAACGACCGCGCTTAAAGTCCTTGGTAAACTGCACTGAGACCTAGTCGGCTGTACGAGTCAACGTGGAAATTTTCGTCAATCCCCCTTTGAGAATGAGCTGCCGAAGTGCAAAATTGTTCTCGGGCGATAACACATAGGTTTTGCGATTGACATCCACCGATGGGGCTGACGCTTGTACCATGGATGCACCCAAAACGGCCTCCCAGACGGCAACCGAAGCTTCGTTGGAAGGATCGAATTGAAAGAGAAAGATGCGGTCTTTTTTACGCTTGGCTAGCAAGACTTCCCAGCGTCCATTGTCTTGTTGTTGATTCAAGACCAAATACCCTTGAAACCGCTTGAGCAAAACAGATGGGCTCAATAGGACAGGTTCTGTCTCACTATCCGACGACTCGAAGCCGGGTCCAGAGATGGTATACAAGTCGCCTTCTGTATCGGTCCAGACTCCGTGCCATGCGTTTGGGAAGGCATTCAAGGACTTGCGATTGAGAGGAACCGACTCTTGAAACGTAACTTCAGAACACCCCGTTGTCAAGGCAACAAGGGCGATTAACAAAATTGAAAATGTATGGCTCATGGAGAGGAAGTGAATCGTAACAGGATGGAATTCAGAGGATCACAATGGTCACTACCCCTGCAATCAAGCAATAAACGGCGAAGGCATTGAGACGCGCACTCTTCACCCATCGAATCATCCAACGGCACGCCCACCATCCGCTGATAAATGCGGTGATAGCTCCGAGTAAATACGCACTCCACTCCATGGATCCTCCTGCAGGGGCTGGTTCTTGAATGAGATCAAGAACTTCCAAAAGTGTGGCGCCGAGGATAACAGGCAAAGCCATCAAGAAACTGAATCGCGCGGCTTCTTCTCGAGAAATGCCCAAAGCGATGGCCATTCCAATCGTTGACCCCGATCGGCTAATTCCCGGGATGATGGCCATGGCCTGCGCTAGACCGATGGCAACAGAGCGCGGTAAATTGAGAAGGCGTGCCGAAGCCCGCATGCGTTCAGACAAAAACAAAATAAGCGCCGTCACACAGAGCATGTAGCCTACACGTTGTGGTTGGTTGATGAAGGCCTCTTCGAGCACATCGCGCAGGGTAAAGGCGATCACAGCGGCGGGTACAGCAGAAGCCGCCAACCAACCAACGTACACCCGGGATTTTTGAGCGTTTTCAGCCTTTCCGTTGAACACCCCTACAATTAATTGCGCAATGTCCTTGCGGAAAACAACGAGCGTGCTGCAAGCCGTTGCTCCATGAACCAGGACGCTAAAGGTCAAATCCACATCACTCAATCCAAACAATGATTTTCCTAGCTCGAGGTGCCCAGAGCTGCTTACAGGAAGGAATTCCGTCAGGCCCTGAATGATGCCGAGCACAGCGGCTTCCCAGTGTGTCATCGGCCTTTCAGAATCGCGTAGAAAATGGTGCCATAGCCTGTCAAAACGACGATCGGAGCGAGTGTGATCCTTCGAAAATTGAAGATTGCCTCACTGAATACATTGGGGTCTTCGGACTTGCCGCCCGACATGAGGATATACCCGATGACGAGAATGGCCATGCCGGCAATCAACCAGATGTAATTTGTTCGTGTAAAAGCAAATCCATCTGCGGATGGAGCGGTCGTATTCGTATCACTCATGGGTCAAATTTAGTGCAAGCTATCCAAGCGTTTGCGAAGGAACCGATTCACAGCGACAGCCGTTGAAATTCCACCTAACGTGGCCCCTAAAACCAACAAAACCCCCCAAAGAATCAAGAGAGTTAGCGGAGAAAAAAAAGCAGAAAGGCTACTATTGTGCCATTGGACAGCAAACAACAAGCCATTGATGGAAGCAAACGCGAGACTTGCGGATAAGACGCCGTAGAGCAATCCTTGGCGAATGAATGGATTGCGAATGGATTGCGGGTGCGCACCAACCAACTGCATCGTTTTGATGATAAAGCGTCGGGCGTAAACGGTCAGACGGATGGTGTTGTTGATCAAAGCAATCGCCGCGAGCAAGAAAACAAGTGAGAGACCTAACAAGGGCCAAAACAAGCGGTCCAGCGTGGATTCGATTTGTTGAAGCAATTCTTTTTGCCAAACAACCTCTTCGACTCCAGGTATTTGCTCCATGCGTTTCACCGCCAGTGTCAGTTCTCCCGTGGTGCTCCACGCCCCCTTCATTTGAATGTCCATGACATCAGCAAGCGGGATGTAACCAAGGAAATCAACAAAAGACTCGCCCAATTCCAATTCAAGCTCCCGACTTGCAGTGGCCGCATCTAAATAGGAAACACGTTCGACGGAAGGGTCTGTCCGCAACGTTTCACGCGCGGATTCAAGCAACGTGGCATCCAAATCTCGCTGAAAGAAAACTTGAACCCGGGCTTCTTGGCGGAGTTGCTTTTCCCATTGCGAACCGAGATAAGCCATCACGATTAACAGTCCCATCATGAGGAGGGTAAGCGTCATTCCAACAGTCGTTGTCACCGCAGTGGTGATCTGGGATGCTGTGTAGCGAGGATTGGATGAGGTCGAGCGCGCCATGGTTTGATTCGTGTTCCAAAGATGCGATTGGAATGCCAACGTTGTGCAATTCTGGCTAACAACCTGCTGTTGTTGCTGTAGTAACTGTTTAGAACGGATTTAAACAACGTATATTTGCCTACGTAAATCAACGAATTTCGATGATAACAGTCAATAAAAATGCGCGCGACCAAGTGCGAAAATTATTGCAGGAGGAAGGCCGTCCTGAGGGCAGTTTTTTGCGCGTCGGTGTGAAAGGCGGAGGATGTTCTGGGCTGATGTACGAAATGGACTTCGATCACGTAATGGGTGAAGGAGACCAAGCCTTTGAAGACAATGAAGTGAAAATTGTCGTTGATCGGAAGAGCTTTCTCTATCTCGTGGGAACGGAATTGCAATACAGCGGAGGGTTGAATGGAAATGGCTTTGTTTTTCATAATCCGAATGCCAATCGAACATGCGGTTGCGGAGAGAGTTTCTCTCTGTAAAGGAGCGTAATCTAAAGGTGCAACATGGCATACGACGGCAAAGACAAGGTACTGGAGGAGGTGACGGCCAAAGCTTACGAATTTGGCTTCACTACAGATATTGAATCGGATAAGGCGCCTCCCGGCCTGAGTGAGGAGATCATTCGCTTCATTTCGGACAAGAAAAACGAACCTGAATGGCTGCTGAAGTGGCGTTTAGAAGCGTTTGAGGTGTGGAAAAAAATGGAGGAGCCTGAGTGGCCTCATTTGAACTACAACAAACCGGACTATCAAGGAATCAGCTACTACGCTGCACCGAAACAGAAGAAGGAATTGGGTTCATTGGATGAAGTGGATCCTGAGTTGTTGCGGACTATGGAGAAGCTGGGTATTTCAATTGAGGAGCAAAAGCGACTTTCTGGAGTGGCTGTCGATTTTGTAATGGACTCGGTCTCTGTGGCCACTTCGTTTAAAGCAAAGTTGGGAGAGCTGGGCATCATCTTCTGCTCATTGGGAGAGGCGGTGCAAGAGCATCCTGAACTCGTGAAGAAGTACCTCGGTTCCATTGTACCAACGAAAGACAATTTTTTTGCGGCATTGAATAGTGCCGTTTTCACCGACGGTTCTTTTTGTTACATCCCCAAGGGGGTGCGTTGCCCGATGGAGTTGAGCACGTATTTCCGAATCAACGAGTCCGGAACGGGTCAATTCGAACGGACATTATTAGTGGCAGACAAAGGGAGTTACGTGAGCTACCTCGAAGGGTGCACAGCACCACAGCGGGATGAGAACCAATTGCATGCGGCGGTTGTCGAGTTGATCGCGCTGGATGAAGCGGAGATCAAGTACAGCACGGTGCAGAACTGGTATCCGGGCGACGCAGAGGGCAAAGGCGGGGTGTACAACTTCGTAACGAAACGCGGTATTTGCCATGAGCGCTCCAAAATTAGCTGGACACAAGTCGAGACAGGGAGTGCGGTGACGTGGAAATACCCAAGTTGCATTTTGAAGGGCGACCACAGCATCGGCGAATTTTATAGCGTGGCGGTGACCAACAATGCGCAACAAGCGGATACGGGAACCAAGATGATTCATTTGGGTCGCAATACGCGCTCGACCATCATCTCGAAAGGCATCAGCTCAGGCAGGAGCCAAAATAGTTACCGCGGTTTGGTGCAAATCATGCCTAGCGCGGAAAACGCACGGAACTTTTCTCAGTGTGACTCGTTGCTCATGACCGATACGAGCGGTGCGCATACGTTTCCTTACATCGAGGTGAAAAACCCGAGTGCTAAAGTGGAACACGAGGCGACCACCTCGAAAATCGGAGAAGATCAAATATTTTATTGTCTTCAGCGTGGGATCGATGCCGAGCAAGCGATTAGCTTGATTGTCAACGGATACGCGAAAGACGTTTTGAATCAATTGCCCATGGAATTTGCCGTAGAAGCGCGCAAACTGTTGGCAGTTTCACTGGAAGGAAGTGTAGGATAATGCTGAAGATCAACCAACTCAAGGCCTCTGTCGAGGACACGCCAATTTTGAAAGGACTGGACCTCACTATCGGTCCGGGCGAAGTCCATGCGATCATGGGCCCAAACGGTTCAGGTAAGTCAACCTTGGCTTCTGTCCTTGCTGGACGTGAAGAATATGAAATTGGCGGAGGTACCGTTGATTTTGACGGGCAAGACCTATTGGACATGGACGCCACGGAACGCGCACGTTCCGGACTGTTTTTGGCCTTTCAATATCCAGTCGAAATCCCGGGTGTTTCCAATATCAATTTCATGCGAGCGGCACTCAACGGAAAGCGCGAACATGCTGGACTTGAACCGATTGCAGGAAAGGACTTTTTGAATTTGGTGAAGGAGAAAGCGTCGTTGGTGGAATTGGACGGGAAGCTTCGGGACCGTTCGGTCAATGAGGGGTTCTCTGGAGGCGAGAAGAAGCGCAATGAGATTTTCCAAATGGCCATGTTGGAACCAAAATTCGCTGTTTTGGATGAAACCGATTCTGGATTGGACATTGATGCCTTGCGCATTGTAGCCAATGGAGTGAATAGCATGCGTTCACCAGAGCGAAGTTTTCTGGTGATCACCCACTACCAGCGTTTGTTGGATTATATCGTTCCCGATTTCGTCCACGTTTTGGTGGATGGAAAGATTGTCCGAACGGGCGGCAAAGAATTGGCATTGGAACTAGAGGAGAGAGGGTATGATTGGATCAAAGAAGGTGTCGTCTCATGAGTACAGCGTTGAATAAACAACCTCAACTGGGTCCTCAACGCCTTCCAATGCACGCTGCAAGCCAGACAAAGGGCTTGGAGATGGAGCGTCGGCTGCAGGCGTTGTTTCCAGACTGTGTCAACGAAGCCGTTGATGCCTTGCTGACAACGCTGCCTGTTCCACATAGACGTTTGGAGCGTTGGAAATATGCTGCCGTCAACGGGTTTTGGGCTGAATGCGCGCGCAGTCAGACCCAGACACTTGTCGCTACTGCATTGGATCCATTGCCGGTTCCAGGTTTGGATGCCTACCGTTTGGTCTTTGTGAACGGCCGCTTTGATGCGGCATCGAGTAGTTTGCCCGTTGCAGAAGGCGTGACGTGCATGCCCTTATCGGATGCAGAAGCAAACGGCCGTGAAAAGCGGATTCTGACCGACATGGAACGTACCGATTGGTTTGCGGCGTTGAATGGAAAATACGCTACCGATGGGGTCTTCTTGTCCATCAAGGATGGGGTGGTATTGGACCGCCCGTTGGTCATTCACCAGCGCCAAGAAGGCGTCGGCAATCCCACTTTTTTGAGACATTCCATACACCTTGGAAAACATGCAGAAGCGAGCGTCGTCGTATGGTCCTCGTCTTCTGACGATGCTTCTGGATTTGTCAATACATTGACCACAGGGGCGGTCGGCGAAGGAGCCACATTGCGCCTGGATAAAGTACAGGATGAACCGGGCACCGTGCATCATTTGGCCATGGAGTCAATTGACCAAGCAGCCAGCAGCCACTTCCGCATTCAAACTGCGACGATTCAAGGATTGTGGGTTCGAAATGATTTGGCCATAGCCCTCAATGGGGCTGGAGCAGATGCCGTATTGAACGGGGCGTTTCTACCGAACAAATCAGAAATGGTTGACAACCATACAACGGTGGATCATCGGATGCCGCATTGCACAAGCTCGGAAAGCTATAAAGGCATCTTGTATGACAAAAGCAAAGGGGTTTTTAACGGGAAGGTCTTTGTACGTCCAGATGCGCAACAAACCAATGCGTACCAGCAAAACGCCAACATATTGGCGAGCCGTGAAGCGGTCATGAATGCCAAGCCGGAATTGGAAATCTATGCTGACGATGTGAAATGCAGCCACGGTTGTACAATTGGCCAATTTGATGACGACGCTTTGTTTTATGCGCAATCTCGTGGTATTGGTGAGGCGGAAGCCAAATCCATGTTAGTGCATGCCTTTATTGCGGATATCCTCGATGGGTTTGCGGTAGAAGAGGTGGCGCTGGAGGTTCGACACCGTCTTGCCGAAAAGCACAACTGGAATCGCTGGGATGACCCCAGTGACAACTAACGAAACGCCATGCTGAATCCCGCGCACATCCGATCTCAGTTTCCCATTTTGAGCCGGGAAATGAACGGGCGTCCACTCGTGTATTTGGATCACGCTGCGTCAGCGCAGAAACCCGTCGCAGTTATTGAAGCGCAGCGGGAGTATCTCATGCACTTGCATGCCAATGTGCACCGCGGAGTGCACAGCCTATCTCAGCAGGCGACGGATGCGTTTGAAAAGGCACGCGAAACCGTTCGGGGGCATCTCAACGCGGCATTCACAGAAGAAATAATTTGGACTGCAGGAGCGACGGACGCTATCAACTTGGTGGCCCAGTCATGGGGAAGAACACACATCAAGGCCGGCGACGTTATCGTGGTCACGCGTATGGAGCATCACGCCAACATTGTTCCCTGGCAGATGCTTGCAGAAGAAAAGGGTGCCAGACTGGAGGTTGTTGAAATCCATGAGACGGGTGATCTGATTGAAGCTGATTTTCAGTTAAAACTGAAAATGAAACCAAAGCTGGTGGCGTTGTTACACGTGTCCAATACGCTTGGAACGATCAATGATATCAAGCGCTGGACGCGGGAAGCACAGGAGGTTGGAGCAAAGGTTCTAGTGGACGGTTGCCAATCGGTTCCCCACATGGAAGTGGACGTTCAAGACATTGCGAGTGATTTTTATGTGTTTTCAGGGCACAAAACTTACGGGCCCACAGGAATTGGGGTGTTGCATGGGAAAAAGGAGCTTTTGGAATCCATGCCCCCTTGGCGTGGTGGCGGCGAAATGATCGATACCGTGAGTTTTGAGAAGGGCACCACGTACGCTGGTTTACCGCACAAGTTTGAAGCCGGAACGCCTCACATTAGCGGTGCCATCGCTTTGGGAGTGGCGCTGGATTGGATGCGCGGCGTTGGAATTAAAGCCATTGGCGACCACGAAAACACATTGGGAGCTCAGGCCCGCCAGTTGCTCGGGAAAGTGGATGGCCTTCGCTTCATTGGGACATCAGAAGCTAAGACAGGAGTGGTAAGTTTTGTTGTGGATGGGGTGCATCCCTATGATATTGGAACGCTGCTGGATCCAATGGGTATCGCAGTAAGAACGGGTCACCACTGCACACAACCTTTGATGGATTTTTATGACATTCCAGGAACGGTAAGGGCATCATTTGGCGCCTATAACACCTTGCAAGAAGTCGATGCATTGGCCGCGGGAGTGGAACGCGCAGTGCGCATGCTTCGCTAACTTTACCGCATGTCCGATTCCACTCCATTGCTCCAACAGCGTCAAGAAGAAATCGTTGAAGAATTTGCCTACTTCGAAGACTGGATGGAGAAGTATGAGTACTTGATTGAATTGGGCAAGGAACTGAAACCGTTCGATGAGGCCGATCGGACTGATGACAATATCATTCGAGGTTGCCAATCGCGGGTATGGCTTGCTGCGCAGAGATCTCCAGATGGAACGTTGTTGTTTGGAGCGGATAGTGATGCCATCATCACAAGAGGGCTGGTAGCCTTGGTCATTCGCGCCTTGAACAACTTACCTCCAGAAGTAATAGCTGGCGCAGACCTGTGGTTCGTTCAGCGCATTGGTTTGGACACCCATTTGAGCCCCACTCGCGCCAATGGACTGTTGTCCATGGTCCAACAAATGAAGCATTACGGCATCGCTTTTCAAGCACGATAGCTCAGAGGGAGAGTAAAAAAGTGACGCCTTACTGTGGATTTGTTGACTCAACAATTCTTGCAGGTCTTGAAGGATACTCAAATCCACGGCGTCACTTCCAACCAAAACGGTTGACATAAAAACCGGATAAACGCATAAACGGTTGCGTGGTCATGCTTTTAACGTGCAACATCTAGAGAGTCAATGGCCAAGCGAAGTTGCTCCACGGTCTGTTCAAAATCGGCGAGCGCATGAGACTTAATGGGAGTTGATGGAGGGAACTCCTCGCGCAAGTGATCCACTTGCTTTCCGTTTTTCCAAAAACGAAAACAAACGTGGGGACCTGTCGCGAGTCCTGTTGACCCGACGTAGCCAATCACCTGACCTTGTCGCACTCGTTCGCCTACGGAAACTGCGCGTTTCGACATGTGTAGATATTGTGTTTCGTACGTGCTGTTGTGCCGAATCTTCACGTATTTCCCGTTGCCTTTGGTATACGAAGACTTGCTGACGACGCCATCACCGACAGACACAATGGGCGTGCCTTGGGGCGCCGCATAATCGGTGCCGAGATGCGCCTTGGTACGGTTCAAAACCGGATGAAACCGCTTGAGATTGTACCGACTCGAGATGCGACTAAACTCTACAGGTGCTTTTAAGAAGGCTTTTCGCAAACTCTGTCCTTGCTCGTCAAAATAATCCAACCCCTCCCCTTGGTTGTAACGGTAGGCTGGAAGGTCTTTCCCGCGGTGTTGAAAATGGCAGGCAACGACACGCGGCATCCCTTTGGGTTCTCCTGCCACATAAGTCCGTTCGTACAAAACATCGAAAGAGTCGCCTTTCTGCAAGCGCGAAAAATCAACCGTCCAAGCATAGACACTGGCCATGGCCAATGCGAGACTGGACGGTGCCCCCACGCGCTCTAAATCAACATACAATGCCTGCTCGATAACGCCTTTGGCTCGCTCGACGATCGTTTCAGTAGGGAGCTGCTCTAACCGAACTCCAAACGGGGCCTCCAGTTGAAATTTTGCATAATCGATGGCGTTTCGCTGGTAGATGAAATAGGCAGGAG
>CAJWIF010000039.1 GCA_913041135.1 uncultured Flavobacteriales bacterium | reverse complement strand
GAGACCGGCCATACCATTGAGAAATACCGTCATGCAAGGATTGGTTTGGTCCGAGATCGAACGCCATGGAGGCGCTATGGCCCTCTCCACAGGCGCCATGGTCGAGCAGACCTTTGGCCAAGATTCCAGACTCACCGATTTAAAGTCTGCGACGGCTGTTGCAATCGGCTTGGTCTATCGGCATACCGGGCAGTTGGCTCCCATCGTAAGTGTACGCTTCCAACGCCGTTGGACCTGTTGGTTGGCCCCCGATTGGCGAGTCGGTTCTGCTGGGATCTCTACCGGTTGGTCTGCGGGGTTCCGAAGTCAAATCAGCTTGTAATTCAAACCTTCCAAGACGTTCTGTACCCCCTCCCGTTTACACTGCGCTTCGAAGGCCACACCCTAGTATCTTTTTGTGTCTTTCCGTTGTAATTTCCGGCGATGAAAAGGTTTCTAATCTTCATCGGAGTCTGTTCAAGCTTGGCGATGAACGGTCAAGATACCCTTTGGATTCTGCCCGGCACTTGGATTCAGGGGCTCGACACCATGCCAGCGCTGCGGTCAGAAGTGCAGCCTACTTGGACCGGGTTCAATGCCGTCATTGAACGGTCAGCAAACACCTCGAATTCAATTGTCATTTTCAATACGGACACCGTGGAGCATACGTGGTCAACGAATGCTCCTGACGCTGCAATCACAAGCTTGCCACCGGAAATGGCAACAGAGGTCAGCCTTCCCAGCCTGCCTCAAGGCAGTTACCGCTACTCACTCATTGATGAACCGGGAAAGGTGCTGGGAGCTGGCGGTTTGCTTCGCATTGGCTGGACCGATGAAACGATGTTCTATTGGAACCTCTCCGAATGGCAACCATCGATGATGGAATTGGCCGCAGCTGGCGAATCCATCGATTGGACGCTGCCGTATGTTCCGCGGCATTTCACGATCAACGAACGGGCATATCCTTCGACGGCAGATGACCCCAATGCACTGGTTGCCGTGAATTTAAATGATACGTGCTTCATTTCCATTTCCAACTTGGGCCACATGAATCACGTGCTTCATTTCCATGGCTTCCATTTGGACATCATCACATCGACAGATCATCCAGAACGTGTTGGCTGGAACAAGGACACCGTCCCGATCCGAAAGGGAGAGTCGATGACCGTTCGGCTTGTAGCCTTTCAAGAAGGGATGTACCCCGTGCACAACCACAACCTCATCGCCGTAACGAACGCTGGTTTTTATCCTGGCGGCATGATCACCACCATACACGTTATGCCATGAAGCGCATTCCAATGATTGTTTTGGCTTGGGGACTCATCACGTCAAATGCCTGGAGTCAAATGCCTCCTCCGCAGTTGTTTTCGGAAATGGACGGTCTTCATTTCTTAGCCGACGGAACCCCGCTTCCCATTTGGGGATACGGTTGGGTAACCGACGGGTATATCACACTTCCTGGCCCTCTATTAACCTACACAGAAGGCGAACAAGTGGATCTCAACTTCACAAACCCGAGTCCTGAGAGCCATACGATTCACTTGCACGGTTTGGACGTCGACCAAGCGAATGATGGCGTGCCAACCACTTCCTTTTTTGTGGTAACAGGACAGTCAACGACCTACAGTTTCATCGCCGATCGCCCCGGAACCTTTTTGTACCATTGTCATGTGACGACCACGCTGCACCTGACCATGGGCATGTACGGCATGATCTTAGTCACTCGTCCAGACATGACCTTGTTTGAAGGTGGTCCCAGCTACACGGAGGATGTTCCGCTCCTCTTTAGCGACTTGGAGATTGCGACGAACCTCGACCCTGTCGGTAGCTTTCCATTCCACACCATTCGACCGGATGTTTTCATGGTCAACGGGCAAGCAGACAACCAACTCGAATTGGCCTCCCAAATTGTGAGCTATGAGCCTGGACAAACCCTTGCTCTGCGACTAGGCTCCATGGCGTATAGCCGGATGATGTGCGCATTCCCACCAGAACTGCACGCGGTCTGCCACATGAGTGATGGGCGAGCCATTCCGGAGCCCTTTGAAGTGGACTCCTTGGAGATCTATCCGGGAGAACGCTTTACCGTGCTGATCACACCCGATGCAGGCTGGGACGGCACCATTGCAGCAGACTACTGGAATATGGCTGACGGATTCGTGGAGGACACCCAGTTTATTCGTATTCGTGATGCTGCCCTGGACATTGATGAATCTATAGGAACACCTTGGAGCGGCTTTCCAAATCCTGCGCAGAAGACCATTCAATATCCACCTGCCTTGGATGTCACGGTATGGGACACTTGGGGACGTGAAGTATTCCACGGTGATTTACTCGACGGCCAATTGCACGTGAGCGGCTGGAATGTTGGCACCTATATTGTGCGCGCTGGTAACGGTCCGATTAGTCGATTTGTAGTCGCCGACTGAAACCCCCTTTAGACAGAACGCATCAAGGAAGATGAAATGGACACGAGCCCGCTGTCTTTGACGCTGTGCTCTTTTCGGAATTGCCCTCGCTCAGTGGACTTTTTTGATAGAAAAAATTGGTGTGACCCACCACATCATTGTTGAATTCCCGGTGAAACTGAGGCGTTTGAGAAGCCGCCATGGGTGCATTGAGCCAAGACCAATCCCCCGTCATCTCCCGTCCCAAATTCGATTCAGATTGGCAGAACGCCTCAAATTGCGCACCCAATTGATGGTGGTCACCTAAGACCACCCCGGCTGCGTCAAAACTGTGGATCACTGCTCGATTCAATTCAACCAAAGCTCGATCGCGCCAGAGTGTCCGGTTGTTCGTCACATCGAGTCCGAAGATATTCGCAACATCCGGCAGGACATTGTATCGATGTTGATCCGCCAGGTTGCGCGCACCGATCTCAGTGCCCATATAAAATCCATTGAACGGAGCAAACGGATACACAATACCTCCAATTTTCATGGCCATATCTGCCAACAAAGGCACGGCGTACCACCGCAGTTTGAGCGACGAAAAACCATCTGAATCTGGATGACTGAGAAGAACTTCGTGCAGTCGGTCGGGATGGGTTGCAAACACATCGATCAATGGAGAAGTGGATCCATCCAAAACAAATTGCCACGGCAATGGTGTAAACGCATCCCTTCTCGTAGGGTGCCACCCTGCATCCAAACAGGCTGCAGTCATCTGTTCAGAGTCCGGGTCCCCAAGCAATTCGCCATTTTGCAATCGAAAGCCAGCATACCGCGTCAACTGGTGATTTTTCATACGAACGGGGTCCGTTCCATCGGGTTTTCGCGGAGCAAAGACACTGACAATACTGCGAATCCGTCCACCATTAAAGGCGTCATCAAGGTGATCTGTCAAGGTCTGCTGAACCGCATCCACGGCATTGTCTTGGTCATGAACAGAACGGCAATCTCTAACCTCAAGCGATCGCCAAAAGTGCCGTCCAATGCAACGGTTGCTATTCCGCCAAGCCAAACGGGCTCCAAATTGCAATTCTGACTTGCTATGGACATACGTGCCTGTTGACTGAATTTCCGCAGCAATCTCAATCAGTCTCCTTTGCAAATCTCCTGGCTTCCGTAGCGACTTCCCTGCGCGACTATCAGCCGCCATTGCCTCGAGGAATAGACTGGCTTCTAGCTGTAGCTCGTTCTGTTCAATTGTATTCGACATTCAGGGCGCAAATCTACACGTTTCAAACGTCCAATCATCGATTATTGAGCAGCCCTTCTATCTCTTTCCAGTTGGGCATGTGATTGGACAAGATGGCTTTGAACCGGGCATTGTGCGAGGGCTCAATCAGATGTGCCAACTCATGAAGCACGACGTATTCAATTGCAATCTCAGGATACTTGATCAGTTCGAGATTAAAAACGATGTCGCCTGAATGTGGCCGACAGGCTCCCCATTTCCGTTTCATCAGACGAATTCGAATCCGGGTACTTTCAACTCCCATTCGCTGTTCCCACTTGGGAACAAGCTCATCGAGGCGCGTTTGCAACTCCTGACGATAAGCCCGTCTGAGTAATCGAGCAACCGCTTTCGTTTCGGCAGGATTGCGCAGTTTGATTCGCAATGTTTCGTCGGATGCGAACATGACGTTCGAACGACCTGCGACCTGCTCCAGTTGGAGTACGTACGAACTCCCCAAGAATTCATGCTTTTCACCGGAGCTGAATGTAGGCTCCGGTTGGGCAGGACGAGACGCAATCCGCGCTTGCTGTTTCCGAATCCAGGTTCTTTTCGCCTCAACAAAGCCCGCAATGGAAGCCGATGACATGCGCATCGGAGCAGAAATACGTACGATTCCATCCGGAGGATAAATCCGCAAGTGCATGTGCTTGATGCGTTTCCGAAAAAGCTCGCATTCAACACCTGCAATGTTCAGCAGTTGGCTATTCTGTCTCTTCAACATCGCTAATTCAAAACATTGAATAGGTTGCGGGCATGCCCAAAAAGCAGAACTGCTGAGACAAACAACATCCCATGATGCCATCGCAACTCCGACACATTCTTTTCATAAGCGAAATATAAAACCCGAGCCTTCCATTTTCGAGTAAAACAACCCGCTATGAATGGTTTTTCTAATTCACATATATTTGTCTCGAAATAACAATTTACATAATGAATATCAAATCCATTAGCACAGTCGTTTTGTTTGCCGCAACACTCCTCTGGAGTGGCTGTACAACACCAGGCTGCACTGACCCGAATGCTGAGAATTACGAATCCGTAGCGGACTCAGATGATGGTTCTTGCGAGTATTCCGGAGACGTCGTGTTTTGGTATGGCGAAGCCGTTTCTGAAGAAATGGAATACATCTATACTAACTCGCTTTCGTTTTACGTGGACGGTCAGATCGTCGGATCTACCGCTGCAAATCAATTCTGGAATGAGGCTCCAAATTGTGGAGACAATGCCTCCATCACCGTTTCCAAAAACTTGGGCGGAGCAACAAGCTTAGCCTTTGACTATGAAGTGATTGATGACTATGGAGACACCTGGTGGACAGGAACCATTAATTTTGTTGCCAACACGTGCACTTCATTGGAGCTCACGCTCTGAAGACACCGATCTGCCTACCAATATTTGGGCCATCACACATTGGATTTAACAGGCAGCTTCGGCTGCCTGTTTTGTTTTAGACAATCTACGGAACAGGGTCACATGCCCCTTCCATTCTCTTGAAAAACCCAACAATGTATTGGACTTGATTTGCAGCACCCAGGTATACACATCATCTCCCGCAAAGTAACTGCCATCGGGCTGTACCGATCCGAGCCGATGCGCCTCAGGGTCCTGTGTTTGCCATCCCAACTGTCCCCATCGGCTAAACACCTTTAAATCGTCTTGATCAATCAAAGAAACGTCTGAAACCCCCGGACGCCCTCCGTCATTGACCCCATCGGAATACCCCCCGATGGAGGCGTGAACGCATTGGGAATGAAGACTTGCAATTTCTCTTGAATCGCTACCGATTGGGTGAGCCCTGGGCCGCAACAAACGATCTACTTGCATAAAGGCTAGCAAGGAAAAGGCCGAGTGTCATCAATAATTGTATGCCCAATGGATTCGAAACGATCATGTCCTCGCATTTACGGGGATTGGGACGGGATCGTTTCGTCTTTAGCTAGCGATTTCGACAGAATCATCCATTCATTCGACCACTACAATGTTGTAAATGCTCAGGCTATGAACAATTGTTGAAAACCTCTGTGAATACCGTGTGTCTTACTCCCTGCTTCAAAGAATCAGAGCAATGCCTTTTTGCCCTTTGTTTGTAGCGCAATGCTCGGGGAACGAAAGGCAGATTGGCTTGTCCAAACTGCAGATCACCTGAAAAGGGTTCCTGCCAAGAAGCTCTGAAAAGAGACAAAAGGTGCGGAAGGATTCGAGCCAAGTGCGAAGAAAGACGATGTTGGGTGCAAGCCCAGGTCAGCTATCGGAGCAGGATGGATTTCATTCAAGGAAATCGTTGCACGTTGATTCGCAAAGGCGGGTCGACAGATCAACCCGAAAATCTTGAGGCCTGAGAATGGTCGCATTCCGAAAGGGGTGCCAAAAGGACGCAAGTCCTGACGGTAAGATGAAAAGGCATACGAACGTAGTCGTTCGCTGATGTTTCGGCAAAAGTGAACGATACACTTTCCGCAAGGAGAGTGAAATTCTGCGCTGGCTGCGTGGAAGGCCTCCAGGCTTGCCTGAGGCATGAGAAAGCCATTCACTTCGGTGATGAAGCTCCGTTAGTAAGGTGACACCAACACCAAAAGGATAGCATTCGTGCTTGAAATGCGGTGGTCATTTGGTCAGTTCGAAGAGCGGAAACGCTTTAAGAACAACATCCCGCTGCCTTCGGGCAGATGGCGATGAGCCAAAGGTACGAGGGTTGGATGGAGCCGAGAGGCAGCTTCAGCAATGAAGTGGTTGCAAAACAAAGTCCAACATCTCCTTCCAGAGGTCCTTAAGCCTAACCGAAAGGAAAGGCACGCTTGGAGTTCGCTTTAAGCGTGATTCCCTCCACTACCATGAAGGGAATCTATGGAGAGTCCGCATCTGATTGCAAAAACGAATTGACGCAAGTTGAGTCGAATGCGCATCGGATGCGGATTTTTAATTCCTTCAAAAAATTGAACGTGAAGACACCCCCAGCGCTCAATTCAGCGCATCATGGTCACGGTGCCACTATAGCTCCTAGGGAAACGCGATTGGTCCTCCAAGCGCACTGTCCAATGGTAAACCCCATTGGGAACAAAGTGCCCCCCATTTTGAAACTGTCCTAGCCAAGGGAGCTCCGAATTCGCTGTACTCCAAACAAGCTCGCCCCAGCGATCAAAAACCTGCAATGCATAGTCGGTCACTCCCGTTACTTGAGGCAACCAAACATCATTCAAACCATCCTGGTCTGGTGTAAACGCTGTTGGAGCGTAAAACAAGGTGCCGTTCACTGTGACTTCGCCCAAAGAAGTGGCACTGCATCCATCTGAGTCCGTTACTGTTTGTACAATCTGGAAAACACCGGACTCCAAAAAAGTGTGCACGCCATCCTGCCCTGTAATGAAACCACCATCGGCCATTTGGTACGTGCAATTCAACGTTGGTGATGCCAACGAAACAATCGTCACCTCGCCATCCAAGATATCCACGACCAAAGGAGAAACAGAAAATCCGCCCTCTGGTCCGCTATACGTTTGAATGATCCCCGGCAAATCCACAGAGATTACAGAAACGCACTCTGTCATCGAAGTCGCAACGACGGAAACATCGAAGTTGCCCAATTCACCATATACGTGAACAGGATCTGGATCTGAACTAAATCCACCATCACCGAATTCCCAAGAATAAGAAAGCGCCGGGTTGGTGCTGTTGTCGTCAAAGTGAACCAATATCGGCGGGCATCCCGATGATGGACTCCAGCTGATATCCAAAGGACTCAACACCGGTGCTTCATCAATCCAAATAGAATCGGTGAATGTGTTTTCACAGCCGTTTTCTTGCAGCACAAGTGCGACGTCATGCCAGCCGGCATTGTCAAAAACAATGTCGGAAGGCGTCGGACCAATCGACTCAGACGGATCGGCATTGGACATTGACCACGTGTAAACAGCCGTCGTCTCCGAAGCTCCTCCGGCAATAAAATCAAAGGCATTGCCTTCTAAACACTGAGAAACCGGAGCTTCAAATAAAGGACTGGGGTCATGTACCTCTAAAGTCCAGGCCGCTGTATTCAAAATGCACTCCAACCCTTCGAACGTCAACTCCAACGAATACACGCCATTATCGATCGGAGATACATTTTCAATTTCAGCGACCGAATTGAGCGAAGAATACCCATTGGGTCCGCTCCAGACATATTGAGCAAGTGATTCCGCAATGGGATTGTTCTGAAAACTGGGGACATACAGCGCCACATCATCACCGAGACAACTTGTTGACGACTGAACCACTTCAACGGACGGACAGGTGCCTGTCTCGACAACCAATTGATTCACACTTCCCAGCGGACAGCCATTGGCATCCACCAGGCTACTCAACCCGCCGTTGTCTAGGGAATTCCCCGAAATATCCCCTGCGCCGAAAATGTAAGCCACTCCATCCAATGTACCGTTGCATTGTAGAATCATACAATCGTTGGTCAGACTTCCTTGAAATTTAAATGCCGTGCTATCCTGCCCGGTTGGATTGTTGTTCAACTCACCTCCCATTGCTGCCGTGGCCCCTGACCCAACACGGATGGTTACGGCATGGTTGATCGCGTCATACTCTCCGGCGTCATCACCAGCATCGTCACTCAGCATTCCAGCGTTCGGACCAGTCAACATGACCAAGGAGCCAGGAACATAGTTTACGCGGAGGTCCAAAGAATCCGACATGAAGGTGCCTACAGAGACATCTGAACCGAGATTTTTTCCAACGACTGTAAATTCAAGGACATCACCAGGACTCACAATGCCTCCGTTGAGATCTTCTATGAACACCGTTGCTTTTAAGTCTGGTTCGAATACATCGATTGCTGATGTCGCCGTTTGAAGCATGATCGATTCCCCTCCCGTTAGGATTCGAATAGTGGCTTGCGTGCTACTGTTACTTAAAAACTGTCCTCCGGAGTTGTCTGGCATGAAGACATTCGCATCATGACCCAACGTATTGTTGTATGCTGGCAGCCGATGCGGAGTCATCTCACCCCCACGGGAATGCGTGCTGTTGAAGACATTGTTGGCTTCATGCAAGGCGTCTTCAATTTCAACAAAGCTACCGGCCCCATTGAACAGCATCTGGTCGCCAGATGAGTTGCGATCGCCATCATAAGCGATGGCTCCCAATTCAAAATTTACCGGTCCATCCGGAGGTGTTACAAAACCGTCTATATCAATGTCCACCTGGTTATTGCCCGAATTGATAAAGGCAAAGCCGTCAAAAACCGTTAGGTTTTTCATGGATTGCAAGGCGTCAGCATATACCACAACGAGGGTCCATCCTCCCCAGCTACTGTCATCTTCTCGCGTCACCATGTTTGCGATGGCATAGCGCGAGTTCACCGGATTCGACTGAATGAAATCCGTCATGTCTTTAAAACAGAAGTAGGCGTTGAAATATCCCCCATCAAAATCATACAATTCATCCGCCGAAACATCCTCATACTCCCCAGCGTTCGCCTGGATTTTGAGTTGATTTCGGAGAGCATAATTGGGTGTAAATGTGGTAATTCGACTTGCCCAATACAGCCCAGCCCACAGGATTTCACCACAATCACTCAACTCCAAACTATCCGACGTCGACATCCAGGTATCAGGGTCGTTGTCCAAATCAACATAGGTCATGTTGAAATCGTTGTTATCCCCTCCCGTACCGGACATTGGAAGCGAAGCTTGAGCGTTCGAACAATTGAAGCCCGAATTGCAGGAAACACTGATATTGGAAAGCAATGCGATGCCTCCTTTCTCTTGGGTTTGGAAGCGCACTTCAAAGGGATCCTCAACCTGCGCATGGACCGCTAGAGAAACAACCAACACGAAAAACGACAGTCCCAAGAGGCGCATCCCGTGCAATCGTAAGGTGTTCAAGCGCGATAAAATCATGTGATGTAAACACATGAAACGCCGAAAGGGTTCGCTCGCTGCTGAGAAAAACTATTCACTCCTCTAGTGCTGCACAATCAAAGGGATTGTCACCGGAACACCATCACGCAGAGATTGCACCCAGAACACACCATTCGACCATGAAGAAACATCGATCAGAATCGATTCAGAACACTCCAACAAATACATTTCGCGCCCCATGGAATCCACGATACGCAAACCGGATGCCAAGGGATGCGGCACAATCGTCACCTCATGCGCTGCCGGATTAGGAAAGACCAACGTGGTCTCGGTCGCAAAATCGAGAACGTCGCTGGAAGGCGTGCAATCCAATTGTTGGTCCATATACGCCACGCGGTCCTGAACAAATGGCTTCAAACCATAGAGCGAGCCGCCCATTCCACCTTGATCCATGTTGAAGTTGTTTTGAAACTGATTGTTCGAATACATCTTATTGCCATCGGCAAGCACAGCATCCTCGATGAGCGCTTTCAAAGCATCCATCCGCGGTTCTAAGAATTCAGGATTGAACCACTGCGCCCTCAACTCACACATTTCAGCGTAGTATGCATTCAATAGCGTTTCATTCTGGAGGATCCGTTGAAGCAGTGGACGGTTTTCATTGCCCCCATCAAAATCAAGATTCAACGTGGTCATGCTGCCTCCTACTCCCATCGCATAGCTACCAAACACCTCATTCGCATCCCACTTGATCCACTCCCATAGCCCCGTTGTGGTGTTGTGGTAGATGTAATAATTGCGCGCTGACAGCGTGTACGTATCCAGATTTGAAAATAGATTGTCCAACGCCGCGGAACGCAAATAGGCGTTCAAGTCCAACCAAGTGCCCAGTTCCGACTCGAATACGGCATCGCTCGAGTTGTTGATGAAGTCCACGAAATCAATCAGATCGCCCCAGTCGTCCTCTTCTTCGTTGTTTTTCAAAACGTACGAAGACGTGTAGCTCGCTTGGTTGGATCCGAGGTATTCCAAGCTAGCCTCGCCGTCTCCTCCTCCAAAGTTGGAACCGGCCTTGAACAAATTGCCGTCGTCATCGCCGATGCTCCGGTCTAAGAATTGATCATCAATTTGCTCGACAATGGTATAAAATCCCCACGGCTCGCCATTGAAGGTCACTTCAGCAAAATTGGCTCGTGGTGCAAGAATCCCTGCTTCTTGGCAGACATCGAGAAATATTTTTTCACGGATGTAGGTGGGGTCTTTGAATCCATTGCTAAAATTCATTTTTTTCAAACCGTCATACGCTTGGCCTGGGACGAACTCATTGAAATCTATTTTGAAGGATTTCTTGTTACCGGGATGGGACATGCTTGAGTTCCCTTTTAGTCGAATACCAACTGAGTCGATTGCCTCCATTCCATTCACTCCCAATATGCTCACTTGGGCTGCTAGATAATTTTGTTCCCCATCGTATTCGGCTTCCAATTCGTTCCAAAAATTGTCGTTTGAGAAAATGACATCGACATGGAGGATCTGATCCACTCCGAACACTTCGTTGCCTTCTGTTTGTGCTGCAGACCCGATTGAAACGAGCAAACAAATGAGCACAAATGAACCCTGAAAAAAGGAATTACAGGTAGAACGATATCGTAAAATGGCCATGCTTATGTTCTTGTTTTTGCGAGCTCTTGAGCGTGCTTACGCCTATTGACTACCGAACTGATCAGAGGTTTAATTCAAAGCTCTAACTTATTCCATGCTCACTTATTTAACAAGAAATATAAGGAACGAAACTGATGTCACACTTAGCTTAGCAGACCCTTCATTTTAATATAGTCCGAGCACCTGATGTTTTCACTCATTTCCCTTAGACGTTGCATTGCCCCTGCTATGCTCATTTGTTCTGCCGGAGTTCAACTTTCTTTTGCTCAGACGTATACCATTAGCGGACACATTGCAGACGAGTCTAACGGAGAACAGCTGATGGGAGCTACCGTGTGGTGTGCCGACCAGGCGGTTGGAGCAGGGACCAATACGTATGGCTTTTATTCCCTCACTTTAGAAAAAGGAATGTATGACCTCGTGGTCTCCTTTACCGGATACGCGCCCAGCAAATATGAAATCAACCTGAACCAAGACATTAAATTCGACATTGCGTTGAGTCCTGGTGTCGCCATCAGCGAAGCAGTGGTAACGGGAGAAACGTATAACCGCATCGAGGACCAAGTCCAGATGTCCAAGATGGAAATCCCCATTGATCAGATTAAGCGACTGCCTGCCATAGGAGGCGAAGTGGATCTGATGAAAAGCCTGCAATTGCTTCCCGGTGTACAATCCGGTGGTGAAGGCACATCCGGCTTGTATGTGCGCGGGGGCAGTCCTGACCAAAACTTGATGCTCTTGGACGGTGTTCCACTCTATAGCGTCAGTCACTTGTTTGGGTTCTTCTCTGTATTCAATGCGGATGCCGTGCGGAACATGACCATCACCAAGGGTGGCTACCCAGCACGTTATGGTGGGCGACTCTCCTCCATTGTCGACATCAGCATGAAGGACGGCAACATGAAATCATTTCATGGCACCAGCACGGTGTCCATCCTCTCGTCAAAGCTGACACTCGAAGGGCCCTTGGTAAAGGACAAAGCCTCTTTCATGATCAGCGGTCGACGTACGTATATCGATCTGCTGTTGAATCCAATCATCAGCTCCATCAATATTGACGACAGCGATGTCACCACAGACCCACGCTATTTCTTTTATGACTTCAATGGAAAAGTCAACTGGAAAGTTGGAAGTCGTGACCGTCTCTACTTTAGCATTTTCAACGGTCGAGATGATTTCGGACTGGAGTCAACGGAAACTTTCGGGACATCAAGTTCCTCGATCGGCTTCGGGTTAGCTTGGACAAATTCCGTTGCCGCAGCGCGATGGAATCACGAATGGGGCCCACGTATGTTTTCCAATGTGATGCTCACCCGAAGTCAATATAAATTTCGAACAGGTGTGGAATTCAGCGAACTCGAACTCAACGCAGATTCTGCTGGGTCCAATTTCCAATTCGCCTCGATTTACCAATCAGGCATTGAGGATTACACGGCACGCGTAGATTTTGACTTTACCCCCAATCCGCAACACTTCATTCGATTTGGAGCGAGTACGATCCGCCATCAATTCAACCCGGGAGCGACCACATTGCAACTTGATTTCGGAACCGAATTCCCACCACTCGACACGGTATTGGGTTCTGCCGGAGTCTCCTCCTTTGAAAGCGCCGCGTATATCGAAGACGAATTCCAACCCCACGAGCGGCTGAAACTCAACATCGGACTTCATGGATCCATTCTGGACGTGCAAGACAAGGTGTACACTTCACTCCAACCGCGTCTGGCGCTGAACTACCAATTGCCGTATGGCACAGCTTTAAAAGCTTCGTTCGCAACCATGACCCAGTTTGTGAACTTACTCACAAACGAAGGCCTCGCTTTGCCAACGGACTTGTGGGTTCCGTCTACCGCTGCAATTACACCCCAACAAAGTTGGCAGGTTGCTGCTGGGTTGGCGCAATCCTTTGATGGCTTTGAAATCAGCTTAGAAGGCTACTATAAAAAAATGGACGGTCTTTTGAGTTACCGTGAAGGAGCCGGGTTCACCTCAGGACTCAATGAAAATTGGGAAGATCAAGTGACTCAAGGTGAAGGCAACTCCTACGGAGGTGAATTTTTAATCCAGAAGAAAACTGGTCGGACTACGGGATGGATCGGGTACACCCTGAGCTGGTCCAACCGTCGCTTTGACGAGGTCAACAGCGGGCAATGGTTTCCATTTACGTACGACCGACGTCACGACGCGTCCATTGTTATCTTGCACCGGCTGAGCGACCAATGGGATCTCTCCGCCACGTGGGTTTATGGAACTGGCCGGGCCTTAACGCTTTCAGAATCTAGGTTCAAAACATTCATACCGTCCAACTTTGACGGTAACACTATGGATTTACAAGGAGTGACCATTGAAGTTCCGAGTACAAAAAACGGGTACCGAACGAGCCCTTACCATCGCGGAGACATCTCTGTTACCAAATCGAAGAAAAGAGAGCACACCGAGCGGTCATGGATTTTCAGTTGTTATAACGTGTACAACAACCTGAACCCGTTCTTCTCCCTCGTAGACACCGATGACAATGGAACTCGGGTCATTCGTGAGTATGGGATTTTCCCCATCATCCCCTCCGTTGCATGGCGTATAGACTTCTAATCAACATGAAAAATAACATTTCACTTTGGATTGGCCTTTTGGGATTGATCGTTCTCAGCACAGGGTGCGAGCGTTTATCAAGAGGCGTCGTGCAGGAGATTGAATTTCCCGAGCATGAACCGCGGCTCGCCGTTTCCATGCTTTGCAATTGGGATGCAGACACCCTTGTGGCTCGAGCCCAGAGTTCTGCTGGCATTTTGGATGCGGATGGAAGTCAAAAGCAAAAAGAAACCCTCTTCACTCTGAGTCAGTCCAATGGCGCTTCTTATACCTGGGGAGGAACAACCGATTGGCAGGACGGAATCGGACACGTCTTTGAAAACCCCGGTCTTGAGGAGGGCGAATGGACACTAACAGCTGAAGCTCCTGGATTCGAATCGGCGTCTGGAATACAAACCACCCCTCCCAGAATTGACACAATTAGCGGTGCACCGTATCATGTTTCGTTCGAATTCACTCCGCTAGAGCCCGAAGTGGATGAATGGCCCGAGGAAGACAAGATCTTCGTTCGTCAAATCATCGAAATCGAACTCACCCTTCCTACACGTGAGAACGCACAAGATTTCTTCATACTGCAACCCACGATTGACATCGATGCGTTGAGCACAGAAGAATATGAATATGCTGCAATCTGGGTAAACCGGGAATTTGACGAAGACCCTCGTGTTGAGCGGCTGCGACTCTTTGAGGGGCTCCTAGTGCAAGAAGTTGCCGGTTCTATTGGCCTTGAGTCCATCACATTTGAATTGGAGGTCGAGTATTATGGCCAAACACTCGAAGACTATGAGGCACTATCCAAGTCTTTACAGGTTGTCGCCGTCACTCCTGAAATGGCAGCCTACTATGTTTCGCTCGGAAATATTCGGAATCCAGACGGGTTTGCATTGTTTTCAGAACCGTTACTTGCTTACACCAATATGAGCAGTGGCTATGGTTGTTTTGGGGTGTATCGAAGCATCGCATTGCCTTTGTGAATACATTATATGTATTAAGTACAACAGTGTCTTACGCTGACTGATTCCCGAAGAGCATTCCTGACTATCGGACTATCAATAGTTTGACAAAACGTAATTAGTTAACATATCAACGTTCATTTCAAATTCGTGTACACATTACACGAGACGATAATCGACGGATGTTTGTGGCAGTCCTAACCCAAAACCCCTTACATCATGGACAATGTTTTCAAATTCATGGGCGGCTTTTTTACAAGCCTCACCCAGTTGTTAATCGGATTTGCTGCTTTGGCAGTCGTAACAGAAGTCGTGTTTGGAGCAGAAATGTTTCCTGGAATGACGGTTGTCGACAATCTTACTGCTCTCATTTCCCAATTGGGCAATGGAGGCTTTGTTGGATTGGTGGCGTTGTTAATCCTTTGGAATATCCTTCAGAAGAAGTAATTCAACTGATTCCAGTTGAATTGTGAATACGGTGGTCCGATCTTGATCGGACCACCCCATTCTCACTATCCATGGAACGCATCATCACCATTGTCGCACTCGTGATTAGCGCAGCTGGATTGGGGTATTTAAAAATGGCTCAACTTGAACGAAGCGCAGCAGCAGAAGCCGCCACAGCTGTTCAAGCGGAGGCGATTGCTGAAGCAGCCGCAGCGGCAGCTATAGAAGCCGCCAAATACCATTTTACAATTCCTCATGATAGCCAAGCAGAGACTAACGACTTGCAAATATTCATGAACGGTTTAGCATCAGGAGATGCTGACGCAGACTCCATTTCTTTCCAATGGGAACAAATGGGAGGAACCTCCGTTAATTTAGAAGCGACCGATGGACAGATCACATCGTTTGCTGCCCAGCCTGGGGAATACACATTCCGACTTACTGTAACTGACAGCTATGGCGACCAAGCCACTGAAGAAGCAACCGTTGCTGTCAAGCCGGAACCGAATCAAAAGCCCGCGGCGAACATTGAAATTTTTGCTGAAGATTGAAACCTTCTATTCTCTGATTGAAACGCGCATCCTACCCGGTGCGCGTTTTTTTATTCAAACCGAATAAAATCCACCTCTAACCAGAACGGACCTGGGTTGCCATCATTCTTCATAATCCCAATTCTGCCAACAGCATCTACGTTGGCTACATCGAAACTCTCTCCGGTTGCCCTCCCGAGAACAGTCGTTTCAAATTCTGACAAAGACCAAGAAAACGTGGTCCAAGACGTTTCGTCTACTTCAAAAAACGCTTGATGCGTCGGTTCGTAATACACCTGGCTTGTAGCAAGGCGCATAGCATAGACACCTTTGGAACCCCTGGCCTTCATCACCACTTTACTCGACTTATCAAGTTGACCTCTGTTCCAAGGACTCCTCACGCTAACAAACCCTCCGTTGCTCTCGAGAGACAAATCCCCTTCCCAGTGCAATGCGGCATCCATCGCCATGACTTTGGATTTGGACTCCCCTCCCATCACCCGATCATCTACTGTCGCCCACCCCTCTAGCCCCTCTTCTTGAGAACCAAACGAAAAAACACAAGCGACAAGCCAGTTGAGCGTGGGATAATTCATACAACATAAACAAGCAGAGTGGCCTGATGTTCAAACGTCCATCGGTTGACCGGCAGCGACAAAATCAACTTTTATTTGTGATGAACATAAAAGAAAACCGAGAGCAACAGGCGATGAATCCAATCCTTCCATGCTTTGAAATAATCATTCAGAACATCTTATCTTGCTACAAATCATTCTTACATGATGCCTCTTCGTTTCTATCACATTGCATGTCTTGTAGCGACCTGTTTTTACAGCAGCAGTGCTATATGCCAGATCACGACCACCTTCTCATACACAGGCGAAGTTGAAACGTATATCGTGCCATCTTGTGTCTACGAATTGAACGTAGTTTTAAAAGGCGGCGAAGGTGGAGGGCCCAACGGAGGCAGTGGAGCTACGGTCTCCGGCATCCTAGATGTCATAGAAGGGCAAGTCATCGAGATTCGAGTTGGTAATTCGGGAGGATGTCCAGATGGCGGCTATAACGGCGGTGGCGACGGAGCCAACGCTAACAACAATGCCAATGGAGGGTGCGGAGGCGGAGGTGGTTCAGACATTCGATTCGCCCCATTTGATCTGGCTGACCGTATAGCCATTGCAGGCGGCGGAGGGGGAATGGGAGGGGGAAATACCGATGCCTTTGGCGGAGGAGGTGGATGCATATCGGGCATCACGGGCGAGAGTCCATTTGGAGATGGCGGAAACGGAGGCACAACCAATTCTGGTGGAAATGGCGGACCCCCTTGGATCACCTCTGGTAACCAAGGAGGCAACGGATCGATAGCTCAAGGCGGCATCGGGGGGATTGACCCTTGTTACAACGTAGGCCCCGGAGGCGGTGGTGGTGGCGGTCTGTATGGCGGCGGCGGCGGTGGAAGCGATTGCTTCGCATCAGGCACCTTGGGCGGCGGCGGCGGCGGCGGCGGATCGAGCTTGACCCCAACAGGTTTTACCTGCGTTGCCGGAAATGTCAGCAGTGCAGGTTCAATTAGCATCACCCCCGTCGGCGGCTTGGCTCTTCAAGTCACCCCTGCGGACCCCTTGTATTGCCAGGGTGACTCCATGTTCTTGACCATGGAAGGCGCGGATGTTTATTCGTGGAGTCCAGGTTACGGTATCGACACGCTCAGCGGTCCTGAAGTGTGGGCTACTCCTGACACGACGACTGTATACAGTGTGATCGGGTCAACCGAAGAATGCACCGATACCATTGACATTCAAGTTACGGTAGTACCCTACCCTGTCATGACGCTGACCGCCTCAGACTCAATTTCTTGCAATGATGACCCTGTGACTTTAAATGTGTCCGGCGCAGACCAATTTTCATGGTCTCCAATTGAGTCGCTGAGCAATGGGTACGGCCCAGTGAGCGCAGCTACCCCAACTGAAACGACCACGTATACCGTGACCGGCACAACTTCTGGCTGCAGCTCAGACACCAGCATTACAATCGCTTACCAAATCAATGCCGAATCAACCGAGTTTTTCTGCGAAAATGGAACGTACCAAATGCCGGATGGCAGCGAGGTCAGCGAAGAAGGAACCTATGTTGCTCAATACGCAAGCCTCGCGGGGTGCGACAGCATTGTGACACTCAACCTGCTGGAACAATCCACCTACGATTTTCAAATGCCCATCGCCTTGTGTGCGGGAACTACATTCACACTCCCTGACGGCGTTGAAGTCGATTCTCCTGGCACCTACCCC
>CAJWIF010000038.1 GCA_913041135.1 uncultured Flavobacteriales bacterium | reverse complement strand
CATCAGCATTGACACCCAGAAGGAGAAGTACTGCCGCTTCAAGAAGAAAGGCATTAAGTACATCGACTACAAGGATGCTAGTTTTTTGTTGATGCTCTGCAACGAGCAGGGCAAGATTTTGCCTCGTCGATTGACAGGCACCTCCCTGAAGTACCAACGCAAGGTGGCCCAGGCCATCAAAAAGGCACGTCACCTGGCTTTGATGCCATATGTGGCTGACAACCTCCGCTAAACCCGACGATCATGGATATCATTCTGAAGCAAGACGTCGAACTACTTGGTAGCAAAAACGACATCGTCACCGTCAAAAGCGGTTACGCACGCAATTTCCTCATCCCAAAAGGGTTGGCGACATCCGCCACTCCTTCCGCACGGAAGGTGGTAGCAGAAGTCATCAAGCAACAGTCTCACAAGGCTGCGAAAGCGATGGAATTGGCTCAATCATTAGGCAAGTCACTGGAAGGATTGACATTAAAAATCGGAGCGAAAGCCGGCGAAAGCGGCAAGATCTTTGGTTCTGTCAACTCCATTCAATTGGCTGAAGCCATTCAAGCTGCCGGTCATAACATTGACCGGAAGTTGATTCACTTCACCGATGACAGCATCAAAGAACTCGGTTCTTATGAAGCAACGATTAAGTTGCACAAAGAAGTCATCGTTACGGTGAAATTCGATGTCGTGGCAGACTGATTGCCACAACAACTGCAAGAAAAAAGCCAGGCCAAAAGCCTGGCTTTTTTGTTTCTTAAAATCTCGGATGAATTGCGCTTCACCGCACGTAAATTTGAAGCACCTACCGCATGAAATTCAAACTCCAAAGCGAATACAAACCTGCGGGTGATCAACCCGAGGCCATCCGACAACTTGTGGAGGGCGTGCAACAAGGCACCAAGCACCAAACACTTCTAGGAGTTACTGGATCAGGAAAGACGTTCACGGCTGCCAATGTCATCGCGCAGACACAACGCCCGACGCTGGTACTCAGTCACAATAAAACGCTAGCCGCACAGCTATACTCGGAATTCAAGGAATTTTTCCCTGAGAATCTCGTCGAGTATTTCGTCAGTTACTACGACTACTACCAACCTGAAGCCTACATCGCCTCAACCAACACCTTCATAGAAAAGGACTTGGCAATCAATGAGGAGATTGAAAAACTCCGATTAAGCACGACCTCAGCTTTACTGAGTGGACGACGGGACATCATTGTTGTTGCATCCATTAGTTGCATCTACGGCATCGGCAACCCGGTTGAGTTTCACAAAAGCATTATTCCTCTCAAAGTCGGACAGAAATGGGGGCGCAATGCCTTCTTGCACGCGTTGGTAAGCAGCTTGTATAGCAGAACACGTGCGGAGTTCAAGCGTGGTACATTCCGCGTTCAAGGCGATACCGTCGATGTGTTCTTAGCCTATGCTGATCATGCTTTGCGCATTCAATTTTGGGGAGATGAAATCGAAGCATTGCAGTCCATTGACCCGGAATCCGGACAGACCATACACACGTTTGACGACATCGTCATCTACCCAGCGAATCTATTCGTCGCGAGTAAATCAACAACAGACCAAGCTGTTTGGGAAATTCAACAAGACTTGGAGAAACAAAAAGACTTCTTTCAAGAGCAATCCAAATTCCTGGAAGCCAAAAGGTTGGAGGAAAGAACATTGTATGATTTAGAGATGATCAAGGAAATCGGCTTCTGCAATGGAATCGAGAACTATAGCCGGTACTTCGACCGCCGAAAACCCGGAGAACGCCCTTTTTGCTTGCTCGACTATTTCGCAGACGACTTCCTACTCATCGTGGATGAAAGTCACGTGACAATGCCTCAAATTGGCGCCATGTACGGCGGCGACCGCTCGCGAAAGACCGCCCTGATTGACTATGGATTCCGACTACCTTCTGCCCTGGACAATCGTCCGCTCAAAGGCGATGAGTTTCATGACATCACGGGGCAGCTGCTCTATGTTTCTGCAACACCAGCCGATTATGAATTGGAGAAGTCTGAAGGTATCGTCGTGGAACAAGTGATTCGCCCTACTGGATTGTTAGACCCGCCCATCGAAGTCCGGCCTTGCGAACACCAAGTGGATGATTTGGTGACTGAGATTCAAGGCACCATCGCCGCAGGAGACCGCATTCTAGTGACCACCCTGACCAAACGTATGGCTGAAGAGTTGACCAAATACCTCGAACGCCTGAGCATCAAAACACGCTATATCCACTCTGATGTCAAAACATTGGACCGTGTCGAAATCATCCGAGAATTGAGAGACGGTGTATTCGATGTGCTCGTCGGAGTCAATCTTTTGCGGGAAGGCTTGGATATTCCTGAAGTCGCACTGGTTGCGATTATGGACGCGGACAAAGAAGGCTTTCTGAGATCAAACCGTTCGCTGACTCAAACTGCGGGCAGAGCGGCTAGAAACATCTCAGGTCGTGTCATCATGTATGGTGATCGGATCACTAAGTCCATGGCCATGACGATTGACGAAACAGCGCGAAGAAGAGAGAAGCAAGAGGCTTACAACGTGAAGCATGGTATGAAACCAACGCAGATCAAGAAACAACGGAACACCATGTTTGAGCAAAGCAATAGCATCGAAGACCGCCCACGCCATTTGGCGGCAGAACCCGATGTAACCATGGAAACGTTATCCGCTGACCCTGTTGTGAATGCCATGGGTGTTGAGGCACTTCAAAAAACGATCGAGCGTACGAAGAAGGTGATGGAACGCGCAGCAAAAGATCTTGACTTTATGGAAGCCGCTCGTCTACGTGATGAATACTTGGCATTGAAGAAACTCTTAGAATCCAAAAAAGCATGAGCCCATTGGGAGAACGTACGCGTCCAGAATCGTATACCGATTCCGACACCGTGCCCGTGAGAGTTGTTCTTGAGAACATTCGATCTGGACTGAATGTCGGTGCTTTCTTCCGAACGGCAGATGCTTTTCGAATTAGCGGCATCGACCTGTGCGGTTATACCGCTCACCCCCCTCAGCGGGATATCCTGAAGAGTGCCTTGGGCGCCGATGAACACGTGCCATGGTCAGCCCATTCCGATGCACTTTCAGCCATTACCAAATTGCGCGAGCAAGGCTATAAAATCGCATCGATTGAGCAATCAACAAACAGCATTTCTATCCTCAACTGGGAGCCAAAAGTCGGAGAAAAATGGGCCCTTGTGTTTGGCAATGAAGTGAAAGGCGTTGAGTCTGACACGTGTGATGCATCCGAAATTGTGGTGGAAATTCCCCAATTCGGAGTCAAACAAAGTCTGAATGTCAGCGTCTGTGCGGGCATTGTTCTATGGCATGCTGCACAGCGCATCGGATTGCCCGGTTAGTCAGCCTCCTCAATTTCAGAGAGCGATCCGGTGATGGACATTTCCAACCACCGCTCCAATGCCTCCTTGACTTCTTGCTTTTGATCCGAATCCATCGTTCGAATCCGCGCTGAACTGTGGCTTTCACCCTCTAAAAAGAAATAGAGAGCGTCGCGGTCCTCGCGTTTTGGCATCGCTGTTGCACTCCACGTATCCAAAGCTCCATTGATGTAAAGAATGCGCTCGCCCGACGCCTCCAACCAATCGTGCACCTCCCGAGCCAATGCTCCTCCATCGTAAGGAACCTCTTCGTGATTCGGAGTGAAAATCGCTGATGGATTGACATCTATTGGAAGGGCGCGAAGTAAATCGGAAACCGGATCCGTTTCATAACTGTAGTAACCAAACTCACGCGCACACTGGTAATAATGTGACGCATAATCTGTCATGCTCGTATTCGAGAAAAAAGCCAAGCCGCTCACTTCTAAAAAGTGGTCCAAAACCACCTCTAAGTCCGCTGAGGCATCGGGTATACCATAGCAATCCATCCCCCATTGCCAAAATGAAAAAGGATACTCGAGCACGGCATATTCAAAGGCCTCTTCCAAACTCAAATAACCAAACTCCAGCCCCTCACCCTTGGCGTGCCACTTTAAACGCATCAAGCATGCTTGATAATCCGATAGAATCCGTCGTTGTATCTCGAGAATGTCCTTTCGACAAGATCGAGAGCCCACAGCATTCAGAAAGTCATAAATCCGGGTGTCCTCCAAAGCCAAATTGATTGGAGCTACATACGGCACGCTCACCGCAACATCTTCCGGATAGAGGTACCTATAGTACAACGTCGTTTGTCCTCCTTTACTAATCCCCGAAGCCACCCACGGCACTTCATACAGACCGGCCAACATCTCCTTGATCCGATGCAAATCAGCTGCAGCTTGACGAATCGTTAGATACGTGTAGTCCATGGAGTCTGGCATGCTGGCTCCGTAGAACCGATGCTCCACAACCACTTGATTGGCCCCGATGGCCGTTGCCAGTTCACTCGCATAATTTCTTCCTCGATTGTACCCTTCTGTCACCAAAACAACAGGACGGTCCGCTTCATAATGAGACAGATATACTTTTTGACGAAAACTCCCCAACTCAGGGTGTTCATGGTCCAAAGGCTGTTTCACCATCAAAACCCAAGATGATTCAAACGGAGAAGGTGCGGGAATCACTTCAAACTCGACGCCAGGCAAATCGAACAAATGGGTACTGACCTCTCTGCTCGTTTGGCCCAATCCATCGAACGCATGGAACATCCCAAGAAGCAAACAAAAAACAACCATCGCATATTTCATCTGACCAAAGTAACCAAGTTCTCGCGGTTTAAAAACGAAAAAGGCCACTCCAAATGGAGCGGCCTTTCTCGAAATACTTTAGAGCAATTACATGCCCAGCTGGTCTCTGACATTGCGGAATTCCAAATCTTTTTCAGATTTAGCACGCAATCCAGGATCCTTAGCTAAAGCCTCAGCCAAATGAACTTTCACACCATTCGCATCACCCAAACGGGCACATGCAACGGCCATCAAATAGCTCGCGACAGCACTGTCGCCGCCTGCATTCTCCAAGGTTGTTTTTGCACCAGAGGCATCCCCATTGAGCATCTTCGCCAACGCTACATTGACCGTAGATGAACGACCCATATTTGAAATCGCAGAAGGATAGTCACCCTTTTGAATCAGAATAATGCCTTTGTTGTAAGCCACTTCAGGACCTGCTCCGTTCGCTTCGTTGAGCAATTTCATTGCACCATCAACATCGCCTTCCTGACGCTTGATTGCTGCTACATTGTTCAAAACAGCTTTGTTACGTTCTAAAGTCAACGCTTGATTGAACAACTCCTTGGCTTGCGTATTTCGGCCCATTTCAGTCAAACACCACCCAGCGTTGTTGTATGCCCGGAAATCCACAGTGTGCACACGCATCGCGTTTTCAAAAACGGTCAATTTATCATTTACCGATTCGAACAAAGTCGCTGCGAACAACAACTCATCTGCCGTTAACATTTGCGGACTCTCCATGCTCATAGCAATCAACTCTTCATCCGTGTAGCCTTCAACATCATAGCTCACTGCCATCTGAGAACGACGCAGTTCAGGAAGGATGTCCTTCTCGATCTCTTTGTAGGTCTTGGCGATGTTGCGAATTTCTTCCTCTCGCTTGTTCTTGTCAGAATACATCTCCAACACGCGTAAAATCAAGTCCTTGTCTGCAATCGAAGACGACTTCATCAAGCTCTTGAACCCATTCCAATCCTCTCCCTTAGGAACTTCATTGTAAAAGGCATCGTTGGTAGCAATTTTAGATCGCTTCAACTCATTGGCCATCGCTTTGGCAGCAGAACCGGCTCGGTCGCTGGCCAAATCTTCATTCAATGTAATCTCACCCTCTGGTGACGCATACGACTCGATGTTTACTCCTGTCAACGTCACACTGTCTGCAGACGCAGCCAATTTGATCAACGTCTTGAGCTCTTGCCAATCGGCATCTCGCAATTCTGATCCGCGCACCCCTGATGCATTTACAGAATAGTTAACTGTAGCTTCTTGAGTGTATGAGATGACACGCTTGTACGCATCAGGAACAGCAATGAACTGGTCATCTGGCTGCACCCACAATGGAGTCGTTATCACACCGGCTCCAATGACCACCGGATCAAACGTAGCCGACTTGTTGCCTTGTGTTCCGGAGATTCGGACAGCCAATTCAGCAGCATCTTCCATTGCGGGATCATAAGGTACCGACGCCTCATAGACGAACGATTTGCCTGCTTCAAATGGGATGACTTGGAAATTTCCAGCGGCATCCTCGCCCTGGAATCCCTGGGCGTCATATTCAGCGGCACCTCCTTCCCATGTGAGAACGGGGATTGCTTCCATGCTGACTTTTTTAGCAAAGTACTTGGGTGGAAACTTGCCTTCAATCTTCAATTCCACCTGGTCACCGCGTAAAATCAGCGGTTCAGGTGTTGCTTGGAGACCCAAAGCTTCAATTTCTTTTTCCATGCTTCCCAGGCCGGTACATCCGGCGAGAAACAAAAGGGAAGCAGCAACCAACGTGATTGGAGACTTCATGGTGTAATTAATACGGTTCATACTGTGTTGTGAATCTTCAAATTCGTGACAAAACTAAGCAATCCCGAGACAACCTCAGCCATCGACGACTCCCATCGACGAGAACTTGCGAATTCGCTGATCGACACGCTTATTGGCGTCCATCGGCATGAGCTTCGCTAAGTGCGTTTTGATTTCCTTTTTTACCAAGTCATACATCGCTTCTCGATCCGCATGGACTCCTCCAAGCGGCTCTGGAATGATCCCATCGATCAACTCCAATTTGAGCATGTCCTCTCCTGTTAATTTCAATGCAGCAGCAGCTTCAATTTTATGTTCCCAATTCCTCCACAAGATGGACGAACACGATTCAGGACTGATTACGGAATACCATGTATTCTCCAACATCAAAACGCGGTCTCCGATCCCGATGCCTAAAGCCCCTCCTGAGGCTCCTTCTCCAATGACGATACAAATGATGGGCACTTTCAACTGACACATCTCAATGAGATTGCGTGCAATGGCCTCTCCCTGACCGCGTTCTTCCGCTTCAAGTCCAGGATATGCTCCAGGAGTATCAATGAGCGTCACAACCGGTCGATTGAATTTTTCAGCTAACTTCATCAAGCGCAAGGCTTTCCGGTACCCTTCCGGATTGGCCATACCGAAATTTCGATACTGCCGCATTTTTGTGTTGATGCCTTTTTGTTGACCGATGAACATGACACATTGGTCATCAATAAAGCCAAAGCCTCCAACCATGGCTTTGTCATCTTTGACGGTACGGTCTCCATGCAATTCCATGAATCGACCGCCGGTGATGGCGTCGATGTAATTCAAGGTATACGGTCGGTCTGGGTGACGGCTGACTTGCACGCGTTGCCACGGCGTCAAATCCGAGTACACTTTTTCAGTGACTTCTCGAATTTTAGACTCTAAGTCCTGCACCAAGGCCTCCATGTCCACATCACTCGTCTCTTGCAACTCTTTTGCCTGGGCAAGCTGGTCACGCAACAAGCGAATGGGCTCTTCAAAATCCAGATAATTCATCTGCACTGCAGTTTACAGGACAAAGATGCAACTTCTTAGCGTTCACGCGCAATTTTCATTGAAACCTTGCCAACAATGCATTCACCATTTTTCGCACCGCCTGACCACGGTGACTCACGATGTTTTTTTCTGCCGGACTCATTTCAGCAAACGTTCTGGATTCTGAATTTGGATGAAAAATCGGATCGTATCCAAACCCCTCTGTGCCTTCCAATGCAAGCGCAATCCTGCCTTCACACACCCCCTTTAGCACAACTTCGTCTTCACCCTGGATCAAGCAAATACACGTACGGAACCGTGCCTGTCTCTTGTCTTCTGAAACCCCGTCCAACGCGTGAATCAGCTTTTCCATGTTCGCACTTGAGTCTGCATTCTCGCCTGCATATCGGGCTGTTTTGACACCCGGAAGCCCGTCCAAGGCGTCGACTTCTAGTCCCGTATCGTCAGCAAAACAATCCAACCCATACTGTGTCTTGACATAGCGGGCCTTGATTTGCGCATTGCCCTCCAACGTGGTCGCATCTTCAATGATTTCTTCATTGCAGCCGATGTCATTCAAGGTGAGGATTCGGTAACGCCCCTCCAACATGCGCTCGACTTCAGCTGCTTTGTTTGCATTGTGTGTCGCAAATACCAACACCGGTAGATCTTCTTTTGTCATCATCGGGGACTTTTCCATTTTCCTGAGCGGGTTTTTTCCATGGGCTTCCATTCTATCGAACGCGGCGCGTGGTTCCGAGGCAGCGACGTAGAAAACACGTGATTCAGCTCAACGCGCCTCCGGTCGGCATCATGCGGCTCTTCTTGTGCATGGATTCTCAAAACAACCTCCTCTCCCAATCCCTCATGGGGCCGTCCATAGACCACAAAAGGCTCCGCAATGTTTGACGAAAGGAGGGCCGCAATGGCACTGGGATGCACCTTCACCCCACCCGAATTGATCACGTCGTCGAGTCGACCGAGCCATCGGAATGTCCGAGAATTGACAATCTCCACGGCATCGTTCGTTTGTACCATTGACTGATTGGGCAATTGGACGCTCAACGCCCCATTGGATTCTGAGGAAACTTCAATCCCGGGAAGACATTGAAATGCATCTTCCAGAATTGGCGCCACTTGCCGAACGGCAAAGTGACTGATCGTTTCCGTCATTCCAAAGGACTCGTAGACCTTTAATTCCTTTGACAATCCTCCAAGCCAATCCGACAGAACAGGCGCTCCTCCGAGCAATAACGTCTTCCACTGACCCATCTGTTGGCCATGCTTTTTTGAGGCGCACATCGCGCGCGCTTGCGCCGGGGTGAGCGCTACAAAGTCCATTATGTTCTTCGAAAAAGAAGGCATCAACTTCGGTTCCACGACTTCCAATTCCAAGGCACCCACAGCTGCTCGGATGACCATCATCATGCCACCTACAAATTCGGCAGGCATGGCGAGAGCTATACGCGCTCCAGGGCTTAATTGAAAGTACTGCAACGTCCGGATAGCACTGGCTTCAATGGCCGATTTTGAGTGTTGAATCAGACAAGGAGAACCGGTCGAACCCGAGGTCTTCATCTCCATGGTATCCGACGAACTCCACCAGGATGACAAAACCTGAACCACGTTGACTTCCCATGGACCCGATGCCAACTCAAGCGCTCGGCTCATGGAGTCGGGCTTCAACGGTACAGAACCGTTGGCGAAATGTAGCATCCCTGAATCCATCATGCTTCAAACGATTTTGGCCACACCCATCCCCTATCCGCGTCAAACCGCAACTGCTCACCTTCAATGAACAGTGGCGAGTTGACATTATTTGAAAACAGTCCGCCTGTCCCCAATCCTTGGGGCAACGGCGTCTCTTCGTCCGCCAACAGGCCTGCCGTCCACTGGGCTATGGCATTCAATCCAACATTGGATTCCAATGCAGACGTCGTCCACCACCCCGCCCCATATTCTAGCGCCTTATCCACCCACGTTTGCCCAGTATCCAACCCACCAATCAAACTGGGTTTTAAAATGAGATACTGGGGGCGAATTGAATCCAACAAACGGTCTTGGTCAGCACCCAACACACCGATCAAAGATTCATCTAAAGCAACGGGAATCGGACTCTCTCTGCACAGTTCAGAAAGGCCAATGGGGTCTGAAGCCATGAGCGGCTGTTCTATGCTGTGGATCCCTAAATCCGCCAAACGCTCCAACTTTTGAAGGGGCGTCCAAGCAGCATCCTTTCTTGAAAAAGCACCGTTGGCGTCTACTCGCAACGTGAAACCTGCCGCCAATGGCGCCAAATCTCGAACCACTTTCAACCACTCCAACTCCTCTGAAAAGGGGCGAATGCCAATTTTCATTTTCAATGTCTTGAACCCCCGTTGGATCAAATCCGTTGCCTGCTGTACCATCTGCTGAGGCTCATTCATCCAAATCAACCCATTGATTAAAATGGACGTCTCACCTCGGGAAAACGCATTGTCAACGAGTCGCTGCTTGCCACCACTGACAAGATCCATCAACGCCATCTCCACTGCAAAGCGCACTGCTGGCAATTGAGCAGGAATCGAATCGGGGTCCAAGACAGAAGATTTCACCACATCCTGAAGGGCTTTCAGAGCGACTTCTTCTGATTCCGGACTGAGGCCTGGAATGAGACTGCACTCACCGCAACCGAATCGACCGTCTGGATGGTGGGCCAACAAGAAATAGGTCGGCTTTGATGTCAATACATCCCGTGAAGTCTTTGCTGGCCGATGGAACACAAGCGGATGTCGAATGACCCGAAGAGTCAATCCATCCATGCGCATTCCACGGACCGTCATACCGCTAAATCTTGGGTTTGAGCCAGCAATAAAAACAAGGCAATCAATGCCGTGCTCAAAGCGACACGTTTCAATTCCGGGTCCAAGGCCTGCGGGTCTGAGGTTTGAAAGACGCGAACAAGATGTCCGAGATGCAAAAGAGACAAGGCAAAAATCCATATCGCACCGCGCCATTGACCCGGCTCAACAGCAAGACTAAACAACCACCATGCCGACCAAGCCAAGACGAAACAAAACACATGGTACCGCTTGGATTTGTCCCATCCCATGCGCACAACCAACGTGCGCTTTCCCGCTGCCTCATCCGAATGGCAATCACGCATGTTGTTCAAATTCAAAACCGCTACGCTCAATGCTCCGGTGAACGTACCAGGCAAAAACCACGTCCAAGACCAGGTGTGCGATAAGAGAAACGCCGTTCCGGCCACCCCTACCCAACCAAAAAAAATAAAGACAGCGGCATCTCCTAGTCCGGCATATCCATATGGGTTGTTTCCGGCGGTGTATCGATACGCAGCAACAATGCCCAGTATGCCCATTAAAATCAAGATGATGGCGGACAGGAATAGTTCGGTTCCTTGCAACGCCAAGGCTACGGTGCTAATGCCACCGAACAGGACCAAAATGGCCAAAAGAATCACAGCGCGTTTCATGCTTTTTGGCGAGATACGTCCTGAAGCAACTGCTCGATCTGTGCGATCAGGACCGTCTGCTCCGTTTTCATGATCGCCCAAATCATTCGCCCAATTGGACAACACTTGGAGTCCAAATACAGTCAAGAGTATGCCAGCGAAAACGGGCCAAAACCGCACAGAAGCAAGTGGACTGTCTTGGGCCGAGCTAAATGCTACTGCGGCCCCTACCATAACACATGCAGCAGCAAGGGGAAGGGTTCTCAAGCGCGAGGCTTCTATCCAATCACGGCCATTCATCCTGGAAACTTGGGGAATTGCTGAAAGTCTGGGTCACGCTTTTCTAAGAACGCATTCTTGCCTTCCTGCGCTTCCTCCATCAAGTAGTACATCAAAGTGGCATCACCGGCAAACTCCATCAGGCCGCGTTGACCATCCAATTCTGCATTCAAACCACGCTTGATCATGCGCAAGGCCATCGGCGATCGCTTCATCATGGTTGCACACCACTCCATGGTCGTGTTTTCCAATTCTTCAAGCGGAACGACTTTATTGACCATGCCCATGGTTTCAGCTTCCACAGCGGAGTATTGCTCGCACAAGAACCAAATTTCACGTGCTTTCTTCTGACCAACGTGGCGCGCCAAATAACTCGAACCAAACCCTGCATCGAAGCTACCTACTTTCGGTCCCGTTTGACCAAATCGCGCATTGTCAGAAGCTATGGTTAGGTCACAAACAACATGTAGGACATGCCCCCCTCCAATGGCGTAACCATTGACCATCGCAATCACAGGCTTGGTCAGCGAACGGATCTCTTTGTGCAAATCCAACACGTTCAATCGCGGTACACCATCTTTTCCGATGTAACCGCCGCTGCCTTTGACATTTTGATCGCCACCACTGCAAAATGCTTTGTCGCCAGCTCCGGTGAAGACAACGACGCCGATGTCATTGCGATCACGACAAATGCTAATGGCATCCAACATTTCAATGTTGGTTTCAGGGCGGAAGGCATTGTATACCTCCGGACGGTTGATTGTGATTTTAGCGACGTGATCGCACCATTCAAATCGAATGTCCTCGTACGTCTTAATTGTGGTCCAAGTTCGTTGACTCATATTCGTATAGGATGTGTTACTTAACCCGTTTGCATTTCCTTCCCCAACGCTTCCTGCAATTCTTGGAAACACCGAGAAGACGTCGCACCAGGCGTCTGAATTTCTAACAATGCAGGAGCCTTGTTGTTGCTCCAAGCATCAAAAACATTTTCAAGTTCAGCAGCGTCATTGGCTCGGAAATAGGCAAGCCCTAAAAGCGCTGCGGAGGATGCCGCATCCTTTAAGAACGGAACCTCAAAATGAGATTCAAGCATACCGACCTCCTTCGGTCCATTCAACCAATGAAAGATATTTCCTCCTCCATTGTTGATGACAATCACTTTCAAATTCAATGGCATGGGCTTGACCATAAGACCATTCAAATCATACAGCCAAGCAGAATCTCCCGTAATGAGAACGACTTCGTGGTCGGGATGCATCCGGGCATCTCCAACGGCCGTTGATAAACAGCCATCAATCCCTGCCACGCCTCTATTGGCATGCAAACGAGCCGCGTTCCAAGGAAACCACTGGGCGTACCGAGCGGATGTCGAGTTGGCGAAGTGAAGCGCGCCTAGAGGATGCGACACACCAAGCGCATGTGAGAGCGCAGAAAAAGCAGACCAGTCGCTCCAGGGCATATCAAACGATGCCAAAACGCGTTTCTCTGCAGCGTGAATTCGATCCATGAGGACATTCCATCCAGCGGCAAATGCATTGTATTCGGGCAACGAGTCCAGCAAAAGCATCATTCCTTCCGGCGCTGGCACCTTCCACTGTTGAACACCCTGACCAAACAGATCCCACCCCTCGCCATTCGATCCAATATGCCAGTGATCCGCATGAAACGACGCTAATTTTTTCCGCAGCGCTTTGCTCATTGGAGGCAGCCCCGCACTGATGATACAGTGCGGCTTCAATTCTTCTAAATCCACACCAGACAACCCCGCTAACACACGTTCGGCTGATCCGTCCAAGTCTTCTCCTCGCACCTGACTGAAAACATCCACAAACGTCGCCACCTTATTCGAAATCACTGAAGACAATGTAGCCCAAGTTGAATCGGGAGCATGGGCTCCTAGCAACACCAAAACGCGGGGATCATGCGTGCATAAATGATCCAGCAGGTCTTCGGGGATGGTCATTTCTTCCGGCAGGACAGCTGGCTCTATATCGGCCTCATCCTGCACATTCTCCCATTCCCGCATTTCATACAAAGGCTCTTCAAAAGGGATGTTGATGTGGACAGGACCGCAAGAAGCAGCGTTCCATGCTTGCTGAGCTTGGGAACGCAAAACCGATTCACTCATCATCGTTTCGTCGAGTTCTCCTTCCCAAAGCGCATGGGCTTGAAAGAGGTGCTGTTGACGAACGACTTGACCCAAGCCTTCATTCCTGCGACCAACCGGTCGATCCGCTGTGATGCTAATCAGAGGAGTCCTTTGAAAATGTGCTTCTGCGATCGCCGGTCCATGATTGACCGCTGCCGTCCCCGAAGTTGAAATGACCACTGCCGGAATTCGATTGCTCAATCCCATGCCCAACGCCACATATCCTGCAGTACGTTCATCCAGAGCGATGGTTACCCGCAACTGAGCATGCGCTTCTGCCGCAATGACCAACGGCGCGTGTCGTGAACCAGGGGAAACGACAACGTCTCGTAATCCACAAGAGGCCAGAGCGTCCAGGACATGAAATGCTCCGGGATGGCTAGACGATTTCATGGGGTAAAGTTACGGCCTAGCGGCCTGCTCATCCACGAGAAAGTTGACGAATGGATTGAAGTTTCATTACGGTTTCTTCCCATTCCGCTGCTGCATTGGAACCTGAAACAATTCCACCACCAGCATAAAACCGTGCGCCGTCTGCAAACCACTGCATGCAGCGCAAATTCACATAGTAAGTCGATTGATCACCGGTGGACCAACCAAGGTAACCAGCATAGTATCCTCGGGACTTTCTCTCATGCAAGGCGATAAAATCAAGCGCACTTTCACGCGGTTCACCACCGACAGCTGGCGTCGGGTGCAACGCATCAAGCCATTGGTCTACTTCGGCATCGGAATCAAACTGAATCCGAGATTGCAAGTGAACAAAGGGACCATAAGCGCAGTCCTTCGCTGAATCGATGACGACATTTTCAGCTTGCTGAAGGTGCAATTGACTTGCGATAAACTCGGTTACCAGAGCCTGCTCTCGGACTTCTTTGGCTGTCCAATCCCCGTTGATTGCATGGCGTGTACCTGCCAAGGAAACCGTTTCAAAATGACGACCCTGTTGGCTTAGCAACAACTCAGGAGTCGCGCCTAACCACACGCCCGCTTCGGGGATGTTTAACAGATAGACCAGCGCATTGGGATGTTCCTTACACTTCCGGATAAACACGTTTTCGGGATCTCCCGTCTCATCCCACCAATCCGAACGACTCAGCACAACCTTCTGCAGATCCGAATTTGCAATCGAATCCAAAGCCAAGCGAATCGTCTCCAAGTAATCAGATTGCCCGACTACCGAATGGTCCTTGGACGATGGCAATGAAATGGTTCCTGGAACAGGCGCTGCGCTGCGCTCAATACGACCTCGCACAGCGCATCGGGGGTGCTGTTCGGACGACACAAACGGAGCTAGATGAAAAACAGTCGGCCCCGAGGCATCCGGAATCAACGTCCAGATCTCATCGGAGGCAGCACCGGGATTTCTCCACCAAAGTTCACATTCAGGCATGGGATTTTTTTTCAGGTCCTGACACGATCATGACTGTCAAACGACTCGTGCAAACCAATCGCTCCTTATCATCTACAATCGTGATGTTCCAAACATGCAATTTCCCCCCTTTGTGCTGCAAAACAGCTTCTCCATGGACCCAACCGGAACGAACACCGCGCACATGGTTGGCATTGACCTCGATTCCTACCGCTTGCTTGCCATCTGGAGCTACCAAGAAATGGGACCCCACAGACCCCAACGTTTCAGCGAGCACAACACTCGCACCGCCGTGTAACAGTCCATACGGCTGATGCGTCCTGCTATCAACCGGCATGCGTCCTGTAACCCGGTCAGTTTTTACTTCCAACACTTCAATGCCCAAGGCATCTCCGATGTTGGGCTTCATGCTCTTTTCATCCATGGCCATTCCCAAATATTTTCGTCCGAAATTTACCACATGCAGGAGCAGCCTCCACTTCAACCGCGCATCCTTCTTGCCGAAGACGATCTGGCCTTGCGTCGGATGCTCAAATTAAACTTTGAAAAAGAGGGGTGGTTCGTCCTCGAAGCGTCCAACGGCGACGACTCGCTGCGCCTCGCTCGCCAGAACCGCGTTGACGTAGCAGTATTGGATGTGATGATGCCCAAGCTCGATGGGCTCTCAGTTTGCAAGTCACTCCGACTTGAAGGAATGGAGCTTCCCATCTTATTTTTGACCGCAAAAAATCAAATTGAAGACCGCGTTGAGGGCCTTCGCATTGGAGCGGATGATTATCTCGGAAAACCTTTTCACTTAGAAGAATTGCTCCTACGCGTCCGCAAACTCATCCGTTTGGGTCAGGGTAAAGGCCGCAGCATGGCGTCAACACGCATTGATTTCCACGCCAATTGCTGGATTGATTTCGCCACATACACCATCAAAACACAGGCCGGTGAGGAGCGTTCCATTTCGAAAAGAGAAGCGCTTCTTCTCCGTTTATTGGCCTCAAAGTCAGGAGAAGTCGTGAGCCGAGAAGAGATTCTAGAAGTTGTTTGGGGATACAGTGCATTCCCTAGCACCAGAACGATTGACAACTACATACTCGCCTTCCGCAAGTACTTTGAACCAGACCCTAAAAATCCGAAATTCTTCCTCTCAGCCCGTGGAGTTGGATATCGATTTGAGTCCGTCTAAAGTTTTTTTTTCGACATGAAGGCAACCCCCCGTTTTTTCATCCGTCTAAGAGTCAAACACGGTCTGAGAATACTGTGTTGGTTTCAATTTCTTGCAGGTTATTGAAGAGGGACCCAAAGGGGTTCCTCTTCTTTTTGCCGTTTTTTTTTTAACTGGCGCGTCTCACTGCATCTTCACGTAGACAACCGCCTTTGTCTCAAAAAAAGATTGAGGGAACCACTGCGAAACTTCAATCACCTCGGTGGGCTGAGAAACTTCGGCTAATTCCTCTTGAAGATCACCCCCTTTCAAATAGAGAATTCCATTGGGCCATGCATTGATGGTCCGGCGATCAAATCGATTTTGCACCCAAGGCACAAAGCCATTCAACCGCTTTACCGCGCGACTCACCACAAAATCAAATCGCTCTCCTTTCAGTTCCTCTGCTCTTCCGTGCACGGCAGACACATTCTTGAGTTGCATCGCATCCACGATCGCTTGGACAACTTTGACTTTTTTCCTGATGCCATCGCAGAGTACGAATTCCACATCGGGACACGCTATTGCCAAAGGGATGCCAGGGAAACCTCCTCCCGTCCCCACGTCCAACACCCGAGATCCGGGGGCAAACGGCATGGCTCTGAAAATCGCCAAACTGTGCAACACGTGGCGCTCATCAAAAGCTTCCATGTCCTTTCGCGACACCACGTTAATGGCGGCGTTCCATTCCTCATACAAGGGCTTCAACGCGCGCAATTGATCTGCTGCTCCTGGAGGTAATCCAGGCAGCAAGGCTTCGTAATCCATCATGTTATTTTGGGGTCAAATGGTCTCGCGTACCTCCTTCATCACCTGGAACAAAATGTCCCGAGCACGAAACAATTGCGCCTTGACCGTTCCAAGAGGCAAATCCAATTCTTCGGAAATTTCCTCGTAGCTCAGCTCCTCGAAATAGCGCAATTCTACCAAGCGTCGGTAGCGCGGTTTCAATTGTCCGACAACATCCCGCATCCGCTCAATGCGCTCCTTTTTTTCCAAAGACTGGAACGGATCGAGTCCATCATCAGCAACGTGGATCTCCATGGAGTCCCCATCATCATTTTGGAAACCCTGATCTAAGGACAGCGCCTTGATGCGCTTCTTCCGAATGAAGTCAATGGTATGATTCGAAGCGATTTTGAACAACCACGTCGAAAAGGCAAAGGCAGGGGTGTACTGTTCTAACCGCTGAAATGCCTTGCTAAACGTTTCCATCGTCAGATCCTCCGCATCGTCCGAACTGAAAACCATCTTGTTCACCAAGTGAAAGATAGAATCTCGGTAACGCTCCATCAATTCAGCGTATGCTTTTTGATCCTTTTCCTTGGTGGCACGCAAGACCAGCGCATAATCGTAGCGTGCTTTGTCTGATAGGTTCGGATTCACGTCCATGTTTGGCATTGATGCGATCGATGACACTCACCGATGAGAGTGAGAGGAGATTGGGTGATGCCGCTGCGTTTGGAAACTGCCTCAATCCCAAGAATCCGAATTTCGAAATCCCCGTGACCGGCCAACCTGCCACCCTAACCAGGTATCGAGAAAGGGCTGAGCCCAACCCAACCAATACCACGAAGAGGGTGTTCCGCACGCTTGAGCGAATGACCGAAAGTTAAGCATCCTCCACCCCCATCCTCCGAGCAATAGACCACCGACTATCCATAAAACATTGTGCAAAACCCCTTCCTGAAATCCACTCCAAATCCAAGCGCCCATACTCGTCCAAACCAGCACTGCCGCAATTCTCGGGAACATTAGTCCCCACTGGTGCTTTGTACTGTAACGCCATGCAGTGGTCCAATGCCGCTGTTTCTGACGAGACCATGCCGCCCATGTAACCGGCGCGTGCGTGTCCGATTGGGCTGAACGATGAATCAAAGGCACAACCTGAATTTCGTCCCGCTGTAGCCACGACTGCACCAGCAAATCATCGTCACCAGAAGGCACATCTTCATGTTCAGAAAACCCTTGAAACAGCTCCTTTTTGTACGCCATGTTTCGACCTACTCCCATGTAAGGACTTCCGGATTGAGCCCACCCAACGTACGAACGGGCGATGCGCAAGGCGTCCAGTTGTTGGCATGCCCCAAGCAAACCGGATCCAGCCGATCGGAGCGGAAAACTGACTCCAAGAACAGCATCTGCACCCGATAAGAATTCCGCGTGCAACTGAAAAAGCCAAAAGGCATGACTCGGTATGCAATCGACATCGGTAACCGCGATCAGCGGAGTCTTGGCATGACTTACTCCCCATTGCAGTGCATCCTTCTTCCCTGGCCGAGAAGCCACCATTTCAAGCCATTGTACGGAAAACCCGACCTCCTCTTTCTTTGCTTCTGACCAGCGTGATTGCAGACCATCCGTCGAAGCATCATCCACCAACACCAATTCCCACACGATACCCTGTTGTTCTTTCAAGGATTTCCATAAGGCATCCCAATGAGTCGCCCCATTTCGGATGCAAATGACCACGCTTATTCGAGGCTCTTTGCCTTCTAATGGTGTGAAAGGTGCCAGCTCTTGGACACGAACGCTTCGCATTGCCGACCGATGCAACCAGTTCTCGTGGCTCCACGACATCACCACCG
>CAJWIF010000037.1 GCA_913041135.1 uncultured Flavobacteriales bacterium | reverse complement strand
CCTGCCGATGCCGCCTTGGCCGCCTTAACCGAAGTGCCGGCCGCCATGGTCGGTGCCGAGAACAGAGTCGGTCGGATTAAGCCAGGGTTTGAAGCGAATATGCTGATCACGGACGGTCCCTTGTTTGACGCGTCGACCGTGCTGTATGAACATTGGGTGCAAGGTGAGCAACAGATATACCAGAATCGGGACATCGTAGACATCCGCGGTATGTATGATGTCACATTGGATGAACAGGTGTGGCGAATGGAAGTCAAAGGTTCTGCAGAGAACCCCAAAGCACATTTTCTTCTCGACTCCACGGAATTCAAATTGGGAATGGAATTGGATGGTCGGACGGTCGGATTTGAATTCACCTTGGACACCTTGGACTTGAACGGCTGGTGGCGCGCTTCTGGCAACGTCTGGATGGATAGCCGAATTTGGGAAGGAAAAGGACAGCGAAGTGACGGCACATGGTTTGAATGGAGCGCCATCCGCCAAGAAGCGAAGGCCGCTGATGAGGTCCCATCGCAGAACGATAAAGCGGCAGAGGCGGGTCCCGAGGTCGGGGACATAATTTGGCCATTCACAGCTTATGGCAACGCGGAACGGCCTCAAGCGGAGACCACATGGATTCGAGGCGCTACCGTCTGGACATGTGAAGCGGAAGGCCGGATCGAACAAGCGGATGTCATCTTGCAGGATGGAAAGATTCTCGCCATTGGTCAGGATTTGATTGCAGAGGACGTATTTGGAAACCAAATTCCGACGTTCGAATTGGTGGACGGCCGAGGAAAGCATGTGACTCCGGGCATCATCGACGAGCATACGCACATTGCTGCCACACGGGGAATCAACGAAGGGACCCAAGCGAGTAGCGCTGAGGTGAGCATCGAAACATGTGTCAACAGTGAGGACGTGAATATCTACCGCCAGCTTGCCGGAGGAGTTACGTCAGCGCAGATTTTACATGGTTCTGCCAATCCAATCGGGGGTCAAAGTGCCATCATCAAATTCCGCTGGGGCGCTTCGCCTCAAGCGATGATGTTTGCTGCTGCACCTCCGTTCATCAAGTTTGCCCTTGGTGAAAATGTCAAGCAAAGCAATTGGGGCAACGATTACCGTTCGCGTTTTCCGCAAACGCGCATGGGTGTGGAGCAAGTGTATTATGACCATTTCATTCGTGCTCGGGAGTATGAACAAGCGTGGAAAGACCACGCACAAATGCTACGCACGGCTAGCCGTAAGGCAAAGCGCAACAACACGCTTCCTGCTGCGCCTCGACGTGATTTGGAATTGGAAACGTTGAGTCAGATCCTCAATAGTGAGCGTTTTGTGACGTGCCATAGCTACCGACAAGATGAAATCAACATGCTGATGCACGTTGCGGACTCCATGGGCTTTACAATGAATACGTTCACGCACATTTTGGAGGGCTATAAGGTGGCAGACAAAATGGCGGAGCACGGTGCGGGAGCCTCTAGCTTTAGCGATTGGTGGGCCTACAAGTATGAAGTCAAAGACGCCATCCCATACAATGGGGCGGTCTTGCACGGTCAGGGCATCGTGACGGCATTCAATTCGGACGATGCTGAAATGGCGCGCCGACTGAATCAAGAAGCAGCAAAGGCGGTCAAGTATGGCGGAGTCTCAGAGGAAGAGGCCCTGAAGTTTGTCACCTTAAACCCCGCCAAATTGTTGCGGGTTGATCATCGGGTGGGATCGCTCGCAGTTGGCAAGGATGCCGATGTTGTGGTTTGGAGCGACCATCCATTGAGCGTTTATGCTCAAGCTGAACAGACCTTTGTCGATGGCATCAAGTACTTTGACTTGGAGGACGATGCGGCAAAGCGGGATTGGATGCGCGCAGAAAGAGCCCGGTTGATGCAAGCCATGAAATTGGATCAAAGTGGCCAGGAAGGCGGCGGCCGCGGGAGGGCCCCGACAGAACGTATTCGCGTTGATTACCATTGTGAAACACTGACAGACGAGAACCGATGAAATCATTGCACTACATTTTGGCGCTGACCTGTTGTCTTTTGACATGGGGTGTGGCTGCTCAGCAGACACCAGCGCCGGAGCAATCAACATCCATTTTGGTAATGGGAGGAACGGCACACCTTGGAACGGGTGATGTGCTGAAGGATGCAGCCATTGGGTTCCGAAATGGAAAAATTGACTTCGTTGGTTTTGCGCAAGATGCAGACCGTGCGCGTTACGATGAGGTCATCATGGCACATGGACAGCATGTGTATCCGGGATTCATTGCGCCCAACTCGACGCTTGGCTTGCAGGAAATTGGAGCGGTTCGGGCCACGCGTGACGACAGAGAAACCGGAACGTTTAAGCCACACGTTCGTTCAGTGATCGCTTTCAACACTGATAGTGAGGTCACTCCAACGGTTCGGACCAACGGAGTTTTGATGGGGCAAATCACCCCACGGGGGGGCACCATTAGTGGGTCCAGTGGCATCGTCCATTTTGACGGTTGGAACTGGGAGGACGCGGCGATCAGGATGGTAGATGGTATTCATCTGAATTGGCCCAGAACACACCATCGCCATCGCGCTGACGGCACGGTGGACATTAAAAAACGAAAAACGTACGATCAGGAGCTTCAAGAAATCACACATTTTTTCGAGTCTGCTCAAGCATATGCTCAGCAACCCAAGCGCAATGCAACGAGTAAGAAAGATTTGCGCCAAGAGGCGATGCGCGGTTTGTTTGATGGAAGTTTACGCTTGTACGTGCATGCGGATGACATTCGCCAGATAACAGAAGCGGTGCATTTCAAACGAGCGATTGGGATTTCTGAATTGACCATAGTAGGCGGTTACGACGCCCCTCTTGTTGCAGATTTGCTTCGAGACAATGGCGTGTCTGTCATGGTGCGCAGGGTCCATGAATTGCCCAGGTATGCCGAGGACGATGTTTCCCTTCCTTTCAGAATTGCCAAACAACTGGAGGATGAGGGGGTTTTGTATTGCTTGCAAAATGCGGGAGACATGGAACACATGGGAACTAGGAACTTGCCCTTTTATGCTGGAACAGCCCATGCCTATGGCCTCACCTACGAACAAGCTGTTCGGAGTGTCACGCTGAATGCGGCACGCATCCTTGGAATCGATGACCAGTGCGGCAGCATAGAAACAGGAAAGGACGCCACCCTGTTTATTTCAGAAGGTGACGCCCTCGACATGATGACCAACCGTTTGTCTCACGCTTTTATTCAAGGCCGTTCAATTGATTTGGACAACAGGCAGCGCGAATTGTACCGAAAGTATCAGAACAAATACGGTGCGCCTCTTTTGGATTGAGGCCGTTGTTTAGCGCAGTTGGACCATCAAATCTTTGGGGGACTTGACTTCGAAGCGGAAGAGCTTTTGAAACTCTTCGAACCTTCGATAGCTCCCAAAAAGGAATGAGACCTTTAGTATCCAATTTTTGTGCGCACACGATCGAGCACAGTCGCGGCGACTTCTCGGGCTTGGGCAGCACCTTTGGACAGTTCGGCATCGAGTCCCCCCAAGTCTGTCATCCATCGATTGAACGCATCGCGTTCTTCAGCAAACCCATCGACAATGGCTTCGAGCAGTTCCTTTTTAGCGTGCCCCCAACCATAGCCCCCAGCGCTTAGTTTTTCGGCCATGTGCTGGCCTTGAACATCACCTACGATGGATTGGTACAGCTTCCAAACGACTGCATTGTCTGGATCCTTGGGATCTTCCAATGGAGTCGCATCTGTAATGATTTCTTTGTTGATGCGCTTTTTCAATGCCGAAGGATCGTCAAAGATATTCAGCGTATTGGCTTTGGACTTCGACATCTTGGCGCCGTCCAACCCGGGAATCAACATCGTCTCAGATCGGATCATTTCCTGAGGAACAACGAACGTGTCGCCCATGCGATGATTGAAACGGGCAGCCACGTCTCGCGTCATTTCTAAATGCTGCAACTGGTCTTTCCCCACGGGAACAAAGTCGGCATCATAGAGAAGAATATCCGCCGCCATGAGCATGGGATACGAAAACAGTCCTCCGTTTACATCTTCTAACCGCTCCGCCTTGTCCTTGAAACTGTGCGCTAAGGTCAATCGCTGGTATGGAAAAAAGCAATTGAGGTACCAAGCCAACTCCGTGACTTCAGGGACATCGCTTTGGCGGTAAAAAGCCGTGCGACTTGTATCTAGTCCAAATGCGAGCCACGCAGCGGCTACGGCATACGTGTTTTGTCGAAGTTCGGTGCCATTCTTGACCTGCGTGAGAGAATGCAAGTCTGCAATGAATAAGAAAGAATCGTTCGCGGCATCGTTCGCCAAATCAATGGCAGGGCGAATGGCCCCAAGTAAATTGCCCAGGTGCGGGGTTCCGGTGCTTTGTATGCCAGTGAGAATCCGTGCCATGGGGTTGGATCAACAGTGCTCGTCGAATACCATTTTCAAATGGTCGGCGATCATATCGGCGTTGCGGCCTTCAATGTGATGGCGCTCAACCATGTGCAGCAATCGTCCGTCTTTAAACAACGCAATGCTCGGAGAGCTCGGGGGGTAAGGCAACAAAAACTTCCGAACGCGCTCAACGGCCGCTTGGTCAACTCCTGCAAACGAAGTGGTCAAGTGAGTTGGGAGTTTTTCGTTCTTCAGTGCTTTGAGGACACCGGGTCGCATGGAAGATGCGGCACAACCGCAGACGCTATTGATGACAATCATCGTGCTTCCAGGCTTTGCAATGGTCGCGTCGACATCGTCGACGGAGATCATTTCAGAAAAACCGGCTTCGGTGAGCTCGGCTTTTTTCGGGGCAACTAGTTCAGGAGGGTACATGGTGTAAAGTTAAGAATCAGTCTTACTCGGAGCGGTAGACTGCAAGTGTAATTCAGTGAATTGTTCGTCATGGATCGGGCTAGGTGCGTCGATCATGACATCGCGTCCACTATTGTTTTTAGGGAAAGCGATAAAATCTCGGATGGAATCACTTCCTCCAAACAGGGAACAAAGTCGGTCAAACCCGAGAGCGAGACCACCGTGAGGAGGGGCTCCATATTCAAACGCATTCATCAAAAAGCCAAATTGCGCTTCCGCTTCTTCGGGAGAAAACCCGAGCAAGTCGAACATCCGCGCTTGAATGGTTTTGTCGTGAATTCGAATGGACCCTCCTCCGATTTCAACCCCGTTGACGACCATGTCATACGCATTGGCTCGGACGGCGCCGGGATCGGTATCGATGAGGTCCATGTGCTCTGGCTTGGGTGAGGTAAATGGATGGTGCATGGCATGGTAACGTTCTGTTGTCTCATCCCATTCGAGTAAAGGGAAGTCCATCACCCACAACGGTCGGAATAATTTAGGGTCTCGCAAGCCCAAAGCTTCTCCCATGTGCAAGCGCACTTCATTCAATTGTTTGCGCACACGATCCAGGTCACCGGATAGCATGAGAATCAAATCGCCAGGCTTCGCTTCCGCGTGTGCGGCCCATGCGGCCTGAGCTTCGGCATCGAAAAATTTGTCGACACTGGATTTGAAGGTGCCATCAGCATTGACCTTACAGTACACCAATCCTTTGGCTCCAATCTGGGGCCGTTTGACCCATTCCGTGAGTCCATCAAGCTGTTTGCGAGAGTACTCAGCACATCCCGGAGCTACGATGCCCACAACCGCTTCGGCGGAATCAAAGACACCAAACCCTTTGCCTTGTGCAACTGCGCCAAAGTCAACGAATTCCATTCCAAAACGCACGTCGGGCTTGTCGCTTCCATAGCGGGCCATGGCCTCATCATACGTGATCCGAGGAAATTCAGGGACGGAGGTGTCGAGTACGACTTTGAACAAATGGCGGACCATTCCTTCGAAGGTATTGAGGATGTCCTCCTGCTCCACGAAGGCCATCTCACAATCAATTTGTGTGAATTCCGGCTGCCGGTCTGCGCGCAAGTCTTCGTCTCGGAAGCACTTGACAATTTGATAGTACCGATCATACCCACTGACCATCAGCAATTGCTTGAATGTCTGCGGGCTTTGTGGCAACGCGTAAAATTGACCGGGGTTCATGCGAGAAGGCACAACGAAATCGCGTGCGCCTTCAGGCGTAGACTTGATCAAATACGGCGTTTCCACTTCGATGAATTCGACGCTGTCCAAATACTTGCGCGTTTCAATGCTCAGCTTATGACGCAGCATCAAGTTTTGCTGAACCGGTTTCCTTCGCAGGTCGAGGTACCGGTATTTCATGCGCAAATCATCTCCGCCATCGGTGTCGTCTTCGATGGTGAACGGAGGAGTTATACTCGCGTTGAGGATGTCCAATTCCGTGACTTCGATTTCAATATCACCCGTGCTCATTTGAGCATTTTTGGACTCACGAATGAGTACTTTCCCGGTCACCTTGACAACGAATTCTCTTCCCAACTTTCGGGCTTGTAGACACAACGCTTCGTTCGAGTCCATATTGAAAGCTAGCTGTGTCAAGCCATAGCGATCGCGCAAATCCACAAAGGTCATCCCTCCGAGATCTCGGGTACGCTGCACCCATCCGCTGAGGGTAACCTGTTGTCCATCATGATCGGCGCGCAATTCGCCGCAAGTGTGAGTCCGATGCATTGTATTCTAGCATTGGGCAAGAGGAGTTTCTTGCCTTTCGCAAAGGTAGCGCGCGATTTGTCTTCTTTCGAATGGCAAGTGGCCGTCGAATCTTCGGGTCGTCAAAGTCACAACCGGAGGCCCAATCCTTAGATTTGTGACATGGAGCAACCGTTTGAACGACTAGATCGATTGCGTGCTGAAGCCCTTCAGGGTGGTGGAAAGGCGCGCGTACAAGCACAACATGGCAAGGGCAAACTGACCGCACGAGAGCGGATTGATTTGCTGCTGGACCCCGGAAGTTTTGAGGAGTTGGGCATGCTGGTGAAACACCGTTCGACCAACTTTGGATTGGATAAGCAGCAGTTTTTGGGAGACGGAGTGGTCACGGGGTATGGACACATCGACGGCCGTATGGTGTATGTGTTTTCTCAAGACTTTACCGTTTTGGGCGGTTCATTGGCTGAAGCGCATGCCAAGAAAATATGCCGGATCATGGATTTGGCGATGAAAAATGGCGCGCCGTTGATCGGTTTGAACGATAGTGGAGGAGCCCGGATACAAGAGGGTGTGGTGTCGTTGGGGGGCTACGCCGATATCTTTTATCGGAATGTTCGAGCAAGTGGAGTGATTCCTCAATTGAGTGGAATTCTGGGCCCTTGCGCTGGAGGAGCGGTCTATTCGCCTGCATTGACGGACTTTATTTTTATGGCGGAGGGATCGAGCTATATGTTCGTAACCGGACCCAACGTGGTGAAGACCGTGACACATGAAGAGGTTACAAGTGAAGATTTGGGAGGAGCGAAAGCGCATGCCACCAAATCAGGAGTCACCCATTTTACGGCCCCAAATGAAGCGATGGTAATCCAAGACATCAAGGATGTCCTGAGTTACTTGCCTCAGAATTGTGAAGAGGAACCGATGCGCTTGGATTATGCAGGGGGAGACGAAACCCGTCCTCATCTCGACACGGTGATTCCGGAAAGTGCACAGCAGCCGTATGACATCCGCCAAGTCATCCAGGAGACGGTAGACGCCGACTCGTTCAAAGAGGTTCAGAAGGACCATGCAGAAAACATGGTATGTGGATTTGCGCGATTGGCTGGTCAAAGTATCGGTGTTGTTGCCAACCAGCCCGCTTTTTTGGCGGGGGTTTTGGATATTAAAGCATCGACAAAGGCCGCTCGGTTTGTGCGGACGTGTGACGCATTCAATGTTCCGCTGTTGGTGCTTGAGGATGTTCCCGGTTTTTTACCTGGAACGGATCAGGAATGGAACGGCATCATTACCAACGGCGCCAAACTGCTTTATGCATTCAGCGAAGCGACGGTTGCTCGCATAACGGTGATCACACGGAAGGCTTACGGAGGCGCGTATGACGTTATGAATAGCCAACACATCGGAGCGGACTTGGTCTTTGCGTGGCCCAAGGCTGAGATCGCGGTCATGGGGGCAAAAGGTGCGGCAGAAATCATATTCCGAAAGGAAATCGCAGCGTCACCCGATCCAGAGGCTACGTGGAAGGAGAAGGAGTCGGAATACGCCGAATTGTTTGCGCACCCATACAATGCAGCGGCCCGAGGCTACGTGGATGAAGTGATTCTTCCGCGCAACACCCGGGCCAAGCTGATTCGAGCATTCAAAATGCTCGAGAATAAAGTGGACACGTTGCCGCGCAAGAAGCACGGAAATTTGCCGCTTTAAAAGAGATTACTGAACGCGCTTGATGGAACAACCAATGGCTTTGGTTGTGGACACCTCGCATGGTTTTCCCATGCTTGCTGATGCCATTGCATCCATAGCGTAAAAGGAAGTGACTGCCTTCGCATCGCTTACGTTGTCATCCAATGAACCGCGGTAAATTAATGTCATGTCCTGGTCCAACAGGTAAACATGTGGAGTCTTCAAAGCTCCGAATGCATCCGCAAGTGCGTGCTTTGAATCCATGAGGTAGGGCATCGAATAGCCCTGCTCTTTGGAATGAGATTGCATGGCTTCCATGCTATCGTGGTTGTTGCGCTTGGCTTCATTTGAGTTGATCAATACCATCCCAAAACCATAGGCCTCAGCTTTTGCGGCTGTTTCATTGTAACGCCCTTCCCAACCATCACTTTTCGTTCCGTTACCGACAACAAAAGGACAGGTGTTGCAGCTAAAAACAACTAGCAGGCCGTTTTTACCGGCAGCATCCACGAGGCTCATGGCGGAACCATCGACGTTTGTCATTTTGACGTCAGATAGCGGTGCCACAGCACCAATCGCCAATTCAGCGTTGGGTTCTGTAGGAGTGAAAGAAGCACTGGCGAAAAACGCACCGGCTGCTAAAACGGCACAGGCAGTGAAAACCCGGCTCAAAGAGATGTTCGAAATATTCATAGAGACTTGACCTTTAATAAGGCTTCAAATCTCGTTCAAGAAGTTCCACAATGACGAGCCCTCTTGCCAAAAGATTCAAATTACTTGATCAGCAAGGCATCGCCGTATGCGAAAAAGCGATATTTCTCCTTCTGAGCCAGAGCGTATGCCTCCATAACGAGGTCGTGCCCTGCAAAGGCTGAAGAGAGCATCAGTAACGTGCTTTGCGGCGTATGGAAGTTGGTGATCAACGCGTCTGAAATCTTGAAGTCGTATTTCGGGAAGATGAACTTGTTGGTCCATCCGTTGTACGGCTTTAAGGTATTTGTAGTGCTCACCGATGTTTCCATGGCCCGCATAGCCGTTGCTCCAACAGAGACAATGCGTTTCCCTTCTGTCTTGGCTCGATTGACTCGGTCAACACAACTTTCGGGGATAATCAGTTGCTCTGAATCCACTTTGTGCTTGGTCAAATCTTCGACCTCAACAGGTCTGAATGTGCCCAGACCGATGTGCAACGTGAGGTAGGTCATGTCAATCCCCTTGATTTCGAGTCGCTTGAGGAGCTGCTTCGAAAAATGGAGCCCTGCTGTTGGTACAGCCACAGCTCCGAGGTTCTTGGCGTAAATGGTTTGAAACCTTTCACGGTCATCCGCTTCAACTTCTCGGTCGATGTACTTCGGCAAAGGAGTCTCTCCAAGCTGGAAGATGACATCCATGAATTCTTCATAGGACCCATCGAACAAGAAACGCAATGTCCGACCTCGTGAGGTGGTATTGTCGATGACTTCTGCGATGAGTTCATCATTCTCGCCAAAATAGAGTTTGTTGCCAATTCTAATTTTCCGAGCGGGATCGACGAGTACATCCCACAGGATGCTCTCACGGTTCAGTTCACGCAACAAGAACACCTCGATGACCGCACCGGTTTTTTCCTTGTTGCCATAAAGTTTGGCTGGAAAGACGCGCGTATCATTGGCGACGAAGACATCTCCTTCATCAAACTCATCCAAAACATCCTTGAACATTTTGTGCTCGATGGTACCGCTTTTGCGATCCACGACCATCAAACGGCTGTCATCACGATTGTCTAATGGCTTTTGAGCAATCAGTTCCTCAGGGATGTCGTACTTAAAGGAAGTTAGTTTCATAGAAATGGGGGGATCCGTTATCGGGAGCGTTGAAGGTCGGCAAAACTACGGAATTCGTAATCAAAGGTCAACAGCCAATGGAGGTATCCCATGAATGACCTCCAAAATCTCCTCCATAGATTTGCAAGCGCTCAATTTGAAGGGTCCATTGACTGTGCGTTGAAGCTGTATCAAGTGCCCTCCAACAGCTAACGTTTTACCCAGATCTCGGGCGAGTGCGCGGATATAAGTTCCCTTGGTGCAAGCGATGGTTACGTGGGCATCACACACGTTGTGACCATCGACAATATTATGTTCGATGGAGTGGATATCATAACGCGAGACGCAAATAGGTGCTGGTTTAAGATTGATCTCTCCACCCTTTCGTGCAATCGCATACGCTTTTTGGCCATCAACCTTTTTGGCGCTGTATGCGGGAGGCATTTGAAAGTACTCCCCAGACCAGTCTTTTGAAGCGGTCTGAATGGACTCCAGGGTAAGTCCGGAAGCATCACCCCACGCTTCCACGGGCAATTCGGCATCGAGACAGGCCGTCGTGGCCCCCAATCGGATGATTGCGCGGTATTCTTTGTCCTGTGCTTGGAGCTCAGCTATGCGCTTGGTGGACTTGCCTGTGCAGACGACCAAAACGCCGCTAGCTAAAGGGTCCAAGGTTCCGGCGTGTCCCACTTTCAGCTTGCGATACCCCAAGGCCCCGCGAATGGCTCCGCGCAGCTTATTGACCACATCAAATGATGTCCAATGCAATGGTTTATCTATGAGCAGAACTTGGCCTTCACCAAAATCTTCTGCCTGGATGAAATCCATGACACGTAACGGAGCAGGAGAAGAAGGGTCCATGATGCAAAACTAGTTAAGCGGCGGGTGTTTATGACGCTGGTTGCTTGAAGTCAGGGGCAGCTTCGGCCGCTTGAATCCCTGCGATGTCTTCCATAACGCGCAAGGCCGCTAAAGGAGTTTGTATGCCTTCGATGCTCATGCGCAACCCCCCGTTTCGCTGATACATCTTGGTGTCGCGCGCATGGTGCTTGAGGTATTCCAAAATCCGACTGAAGGTTGCCTCTTGGTAAAAGGCGCTCTCCTGGTTGCTAATAAAGGCTGCAATCAGCTTTCCGGACTTCAGGACGATTTTTTCCATCCCCAAGAATTCCGCGAGCCACCTGAGGCGGATGGTATCGATGAGGTCTTCTGTTTCCTGAGGCAATGGCCCGAACCGGTCTTCCAAGCGGGCTTTGAATTCAGACAAATCAGCTTCCTTATCCAAGTCGTCAAGCTCTCGGTAGAGTGCGATGCGTTCAGGGATGTCATTTACATAGTGATCGGGAATCAACAAAGTGAAATCGGTTTCAATGGAAGCCTCTGAAACATAACGACGGTCTGCTTTGCGATCCTCTTCGAACAACTCCTTGAAAGATTCCTCTTTCAATTCGCGCACCGCTTCCGCTAGGATTTTCTGGTACATATCGAAACCAAGCTCCGAGATAAATCCGCTCTGCTCACCTCCTAAAAGATCGCCGGCCCCTCGAATATCGAGGTCTCGCATGGCAATCTGAATCCCACTTCCCAAGTCGCTGAACTGCTCAATGGCTTGAAGGCGCTTGCGACTTTCATCCGGTAGAACGCTCATCGGAGGAGCAAGGAGATAGCAAAACGCTTTTTTATTCGACCGGCCAACCCGTCCGCGCAACTGGTGAAGATCGCTGAGCCCAAATTGATGAGCGTCATTGATAATCATGGTGTTGGCGTTAGAAATGTCGATGCCTGACTCAATGATGGTGGTGGCGACCAATACATCAAAGGAGCCTTCTATGAAGCGAGCCATGACATCCTCTAACTGCTTGCCATCCATCTGACCGTGTCCAATTCCTACGCGTGCTTCCGGAACGAGTCGTGTGATCATTCCCGCCACTTCCTGGATGTTTTTGACGCGGTTGTTGACGAAATAAACTTGTCCTCCGCGACTGACTTCATAGCTAATGGCGTCACGAATGATCTCCTCCTGGAACGGTGCAATGGTGGTTTCTACCGGCTGTCGATTGGGAGGAGGGGTTGCAATCGTGCTCAAATCCCGCGCTCCCATCAGGCTGAATTGAAGCGTCCGCGGAATCGGCGTAGCCGTGAGGGTCAATGTATCGACGTTGGCCCGGAGCATTTTGAGCTTGTCTTTAACGGCGACACCAAACTTCTGTTCTTCGTCAATAATGAGTAGCCCTAAGTCTTTGAATTTGACTCTTTTGCCAACCAATGCGTGCGTTCCGATGAGGATGTCGACTTTGCCAGCTTCCAAGTTTTGAATGGTTTCCGTCAGGGCTTTGCCCGTCTTGAAACGATTGATGTAATCGACCGTCACAGGAAAATCGCGCAATCTCCGTGCAAAGCTCCGGAAGTGTTGCATGGATAAGATCGTTGTGGGTACAAGTACCGCGACCTGCTTGCCGTCAGCTGCAGCTTTGAACGCGGCACGTATGGCTACCTCGGTTTTCCCAAATCCTACGTCACCGCAAACAAGACGGTCCATTGGAATGGGCTTTTCCATGTCGCGTTTGACAGCTTCAATGGCGGCGTGTTGATCGGGGGTCTCTTCAAACATGAAACTCGCTTCCAGCTCATGAAGCATATAGTTGTCGGGAGAAAACGCAATGCCCTCCGCTTGTTTTCGTTGGGCGTAGAGCTTGAGCAGATCGAACGCTAACTCCTTGACACGGGTTTTCGTTTTGGCTTTGGTCGCGGCCCAAGCGCCCGTACCAAGTTTGCTGATTTTTGGCTTCGTTCCCTCCTTCGAAGTGTATTTCGAGATGCGGTGTAGCGAGTGAATGTTGACGTACAAGACGTCACCGCCTTTGTATGTCAGCCGAATGGCTTCCTGTTCTTTTCCGTTGACTTCAATCTTTTGTAACCCGCTGAATTCCCCTATGCCGTGGTCGATATGAACGACGAAATCGCCAGGCTGTAGGGCCATTAACTCTTTGAGGGTGAGCGCTTGCTTGTTCTTCCGGAATCCGTCCTTCAGACGAAATCGATGGTATCGCTCAAATAGCTCGTGGTCTGTGTAGACAAGGAGTTTCAGGTCTTTGTCGACAAATCCGGCGCTCAATTCGAGCGGAATCGGTTGGTGTGGTACTTCCTCCTGGCGGTCGGCGAAAATGTCGTGTAAACGCTCGATTTGTGTGGCTTGACCGGCAACAATGACGTTGTGGTACCCTTGCCGATGATTGCCCTGTAAATTCGAGGTAATCAGGTCGAAATTCTTGTTGAAACTGGGCTGTGGAATCATATCCCAAGCGATGACGACACGTTCAGGAAAGCTGGTTCCTCCGTCGAACTCTTGGACATGGAATGGTTCAATCAGCCGTTTGAAGTTCTGTGGACCGATGAATAAATCGGATGGCGGAGTGAAGGTCATTTGGTCGGAAACCCTTTCAAATGCCGACTCAGCGCGCTCCATGGCCTTTCCCAAATGCTTCTCGCAGCGATTGGCATCGGTCATCCAAATGCGCGTATTGCCTGGGATGAAATTGAAAATGGGCTCAACCGTTTCATGCAGATTGCGATCTCCCACATTGGGGACGATTACAGCACGGGTCATCTTGTTGATGCTCAGCTGGTTGATTGGATTGAACTTTCTGATGGATTCGACCTCATCGCCAAAGAACTCGATGCGGTAAGGATGGTCAAAGGAGAATGAAAACACATCCACAATGCCCCCGCGTATGGCGTAATGCCCCGGTTCATATACAAAATCAACTTTCCGAAAGCCGTATTCAATAAAGACCTCGTCCAAGAAGTCAAGGGTGTAGGACTCACCTACGGACAGGGTGAAGGTTTGCTTGGAGAGCTCTCTTCGGCTGATGACCTGTTCTGCAATGGCCTCAGCAAAGGTGACGATGACCAAGCCACTCTGAGCCCGGTTGATCTCATTGAGCACTTCAGCTCGCATGGCAATGTTGGCGTTCTCTGTGACCTCTTCTTGATAGGGAACCCGGGCAGAGCGCGGAAAGAAAAGCACGCGCTGCCGCTTGCCAAGCAATTGCTCCAAGTCGTTGAGAAGGTAGGCGGCGGACTCTTTGTCGTCCAATATGAACAGGTGGCTAGCACGGGGCTCACCTGCAGCGGCTTGCTCCAGTTCCACATCGACACAAGCAGCAGCTAGCAGGGCTGTCGCGGAACCGACAATGCCTTTAAGTTCTGTTTTCGCAGACGCTTGCTCCCAGGTCCTCCGCAGCAGTTGAGCGCGAGGGTCCGATCGATAAAACGCCAGCAGGTCTTCAACACGCATCGCTGAAATTCGAGATTTTCGGACGCGAAGTTACGGGGATTCTCCGTTCAATTTCTTTTATTGATTTTCCATCCAACAAGAACGCAGACCTTGAATTAGATGTACACTTCCCACGTAAAATGGAGAGCGTTCATGCAGTGTTTCTGGAAGTTTTTCGAGGATTGACCCGAAGTCATCTTCTGCCGCCCCACCTGCTTCCAACGCCAAAAACGCCAATGGAGCACACTCATAACAGAGCCGTAATTTGCCGTGAGGATGGCTCTTAGTACTGGGGTAGAGATAGATGCCGCCTTTGATGAGATTGCGGTGAAAGTCTGATACCAAACTTCCGATATAGCGGCTCTTGAACCCCACTTCGGGTGTTTCACGGCAACCGGCGATAAAGCTCTTTGTCGCTTGATTCGCCTCACTGAGCAACGCATCATTGATTGAATAGATGCTTCCAGTTTCAGGGAATTGCATTTTGGCATGTGACAAGAAGAACTCTCCAACAGCGGGGTCTAGCGTGAATCCGTTGACCCCTGACCCCGTGGTATACACGAGCATAGTGGAGGAGCCGTAGAGAATGTATCCAGCGACGACTTGTTCAGTGCCTCGTTGGAGGAAGTCTCGGTCAGTCAAAGACTCTCCCATCGGAGTTACACGTCTAAAAATGCTGAAGATTGTGCCAATGCTGACGTTGACATCGGCATTCGAACTTCCGTCCAATGGGTCAATCATCACAACGTATTTCCCGGATTTGCCTTGATCCCCGCAAAGGATGTAGTCCTCCTGTTCTTCTGATCCGATTCCGGCAACTGATTTGCCAGCTGTCAAGATTCTCATGAAGGTGCGGTCAGCGAAAACGTCTAGCTTTTGCTGGGATTCATTGTGGGTGTTTTCAGACCCGGCGTCTCCAAGAATTCCGGCGAGTCCCGCGCGATTTACTTGGTGATTGACAATTTTTGCGGCAACACCGATGTCGGTAAGAAGTCGTGTGAGTTGACCGGAAACAAACGGGAATTCCGCTTGTGTGTCCATGATAAACTCTTGGAGAGTAATGGTTTTTCGCATTCGACGGCTTTGTTCATTTCATAACCGGAGACGAAGTTAACGCAGGTCAGATAGACTGTGGCCTACACCTCGTGAGTCTCTTGAATGACGCGAGCGAGGTCTTGAAAATCCTCAGGACTGAGTTGCTCTGCACGAAGCCCCAATGTTGCGGTGTCGATCCCTTCTAATGACAGTCCTGCAGAACGCAACGCGTTGCGCAAAGTCTTGCGTCTTTGATTGAATGCGGCCTTTACAATGGTCTTCAAGTGGCCAAACCGAAACCCTTCAGGTTGAACTTCTTTTCGGATCAAACGGAGCACGCCGCTATGCACTTTGGGAGGAGGGATAAACACCTCTGGAGGCACGGTGAATAGATATTCAGCATCATAATAAGTCTGAATCAACACACTGAGAATCCCATAGACCTTGGAACCGTGGGAGGAGCAGACGCGCTCAGCCACCTCTTTTTGAAACATACCGACTAACTGGGGCACGTGGTGTATCGTGTCCAGTGTCTTGAAGAGAATTTGAGAACTGATGTTATACGGGAAGTTGCCGCACACAATCACTTGCTTCTCGTTGAATGAGTCCGAGAGTGTCATCTTTAAAAAATCGCCTTCTAGAATGCGGTCAGATGGCATCCAGTCTTGCTCTTTCAAATGCGCGACACTTTCATGATCTACATCGATCACCCAAAGGTCAATATCACTTCGCTCCATCAGGGGCCGTGTCAGGGCGCCTGTCCCAGGGCCGATTTCAAGAACGGCTAATCCTTGAGCAGATACAAGGCTGTCTGCGATTCGCTGCGCCGTGTGCTGGTCTGCAAGAAAGTGTTGGCCAAGATGTTTCTTGGCTTTCACTGAGTGGGAGTGCTTCATAGATTACTTTCTATAGCAAAGGTCGCTCTACGGGTTTAACCATCAACCAAGTGCCCCTCTTCAATAATCTCCAACGTTGTCCTGTATGCTGCGGCTGATGTACCAAACCGTTCTTGGTGTTCTGCCTGAAGTCTCGGAGCGAACTCCGTATTATACTTTTCAAATGATTCAGCAGAATAAGCGACATATTGAACGGCAACGGCTGTTCCTCCTGCCTCCTCGCCTATAATCTTACAAATTCTATATGATTCAAAGCAAAGGGATGAAAATATTTTGGGAATGTGTTCCTCCCGCATAAATAGTAGCCATTCCTCGTATTTCAAGGAATCTACACTGATCGTGACATTGTATAAAACACGATTTGACCGACGGTTAATAGAAATTTGTCGCAAAGGTTTGGTGGTTTGTCGAGATTTTTCTTGTATATTCGAGTTCTGAAATCTTAACCAAGATAAAGTGATGCGTACACTTTTCCTCTCCCTGCTCTGTTTATTCGGAGCTTTAACGGTCCTGCAAGCGCAGGATCAATCCCACGGAATCGCCTATCAGGCGGTTGCCCGTGATGCTGATGGCGACCCTCTTTCGGTCGCTGCACTTGATGTCCGAATTACCCTCATGGGTAGTAGTGGCGCCTTGTGGCAGGAAACTCAATCTGTAACAACCTCTCAATTCGGGAATCTCGCCCTCACCATCGGTGATGGCGCGTCGACTCCTGGAATGACAGAATCCCTCGACATGGTCGATTGGTCTGTCGCTGGTTTATCCTTCTCTATCGAGGTGGACGCCGGTGCGGGGTATGCTTCTTTCGGAGAAGTTGATGTGCAGGCAGTTCCAATTGCCATGTATGCGCTCAATGGGCAGGAAGAAGAAATTGCAGCTTTGCAAAGCCAGTTGGATGGTTTAGACTCCGACGTTGATGGCTTTGTTGGAGACTTGCAGGATGCTGTTGCGGGCAATACGGCCGCAAATGGTGATCTGGAAGCCGCTCTAGCTGCTAATGCTACTGCTGACGCTGCTGAATCAACTGCCGGTGCTGACGCGCTTGCTGCGAATGCTGCCGCTGATGCTGCTGAAAGTGCTGACGGTGATGTTGCTGACGCGGCGTTGCAATCAGCAATTGAAGCGAGCGAAGCATATCTGTTGGGTCTCATTGAGAGCAATGATGGTGAAATCTCCATCTTGCAATCATCGACTGCAGCCAACACGGCTGACCTAGGAGATTTGCTCGGTGTGATCCAAATCGACGAAACAGGAATTACTGTTGAAGATTTGACAATCACTGGTAGCCTCGACATCGAAGGTTCATTCAGTGCAGGTACAGCTTTATTCAATAACCTCGCAGCGAACAATGCTGATTTCGAGGACATGCAAGCTGAATCTGCTCAAATTGAAGATTTGGTATTCGCTGAGGCTCTCGGTCTTGGAGATGTGGGCATCCTTGGTGATGTTGATGTTTCCGGAACGGTAACTGCCGGTGGAAACGTCCTCACAACTGAAGCCTATGCTGATGCTGGTGATGCTGCAAACGCTCAAGCGATTGCTGCTAACGCTGCTGCTGACGCTCAGGATGAATTGGATGGTGCTGCAGCTCTTGCTGCGAACGCATCTGCTGATGCCGACCAGGCTTCTGATGATGCACTTGCTCTAGCTGCGAACGCCACCGCTGACGCTGACCAAGCGACTCTTGACGCTGGCGCTCAGTCTGCTAACGCTACTGCTATTTCTGACGAGACAACTCGTGCGATGGCTGCTGAAGGTGTAAACGCTTCTGACATTGCTGACGAGACAACTCGTGCGATGGCTGCTGAAGGTGTAAACGCTTCTGACATTGCTGACGAGACAACTCGTGCGATGGCTGCTGAAGGTGTAAATGCTACTGCTATTTCTGACGAGACAACTCGTGCGATGGCTGCAGAGGGTGTAAACGCTACTGACATTGCTGACGAGACAACTCGTGCGATGGCTGCTGAAGGCGTGAACGCTACTGCTATTTCTGACGAGACAACTCGTGCGATGGCTGCTGAAGGTGTAAACGCTACTGCTATTGCTGACGAGACAACTCGTGCGATGGCTGCTGAAGGCGTGAACGCTTCTGACATTAGCGACAACGAACTTCGTATCGGAATGACTGCTGCAGATCTCGGCTTTGAGACGAGCGAAGTTGGTTCCGTTGATAATGTACCAACTCACCCAGGTTATGAAGGAACGGCGCATTTGGATGCTGTTTCTACTTTAGTAGGTGCTGACGTTGCATTGGACGCTGCTCTTGCTGCAAACGCTACTGCTGACGCCGACCAGGCTGGTGCTGATGCGCTTGCTCTTGCTGCAAACGCTACTGCTGACGCCGACCAAGCGACTTTAGACGCTGGTGCTCAGTCTGCAAACGCAACGGCTATCTCTGATGAGACAACTCGTGCGATGGCTGCTGAAGGTGTAAACGCTACTGCTATTTCTGACGAGACAACTCGTGCGATGGCTGCTGAAGGT